>NZ_JAFCUM010000003.1:0-293175 GCF_049896525.1 Flavobacterium sp. DSR3-2 | reverse complement strand
CTGAGAATTACATCCTCAGGTTTGTCATCAATTTGACATACTACATCGTGTTTTTCAAATAATCCTTTTTTTATCAATGTCTTTAATTCGTCAAACCGTTCTTCGATAAGACGATAGAGGCTTTGTTCAGCAATTCCAACTGCTTCATACATTTCATTTTTATATATTGCCTCATCATCATTGATGGAAGCTTCTTTTGCTTTAACAAACAGATCAATAAGATAATATTTGCTGTGGCTGTTTCTTACGAAGTATTTTTGAATATCAGGAATGTACTCTATAAGGTTAGTGATCCTTTCATCTAGATTTAACGAAGCAGACCTATTTCCTGAATACAGTTCTTCCAAATATTCAAGATCATATTCAATCAATCTTGCATAAGATGTAAAAACACTGTTTGAAGAACCTTCTGAAATCAGATTTTGGACTTGAGACAAATGAAGATCGTGATCGTGATGAAAATGGTCTTCAAACATATTAAACCTCTTCTTGTACTTCTTCCAATCCCTTTTAACGATAAGCGGATTTTCCAACTCTTTATTTTGGTAGATAATAGCTGAAGGCTGGCAGTAAAATTCAATAAACGGATGTCCTAAAGAAAATCTATGATGAAGCCTTTCAGAGTAAATGAAATAGACATCGATCTGATAGCGTTTTCTAACTTTTTTTACCCATTTGTTTTGTTGTAGCTCTTGTGCATCGATATTTTTTTCGATGTGGATAATAAGATATGAAAACACGAAAGAGGGCTGTCTGGTAAAAAACATCTGAATGACAGTATGTTGATTAACCAATTGTCTCAGGATATTTTCTAAAAACTCGTTTTCGAGTTTTGGAAATGAAAGTTTTTCTAGAGTTTTCATAATACTGTGTTTTTGAAGATTAGATAAAGGATATTTTATTCCGTTGCAGGTTCAGCCTGAGCAGTTTTCTTTATTCTCTCAACACCTCTTTCTCTCATTATTTCCCCTGCATCGAGCATTTTGATTAAATGGATATAAGGTGTCGTCAGGTCAGAATCAGAATCTCCATAATAGGGAGACAATGAAAGTTCAGTGATTTCAGATAAGAAAAATTCAAACTGTTGCAGTGTTTTCTCTTCAAATGCATTTTGAAGCACCAAAAAAGGATTGTCGAATTCTTCTTTGGTCAGGGAAGAAAGATGAAATACCGTTTCAGTGCGGGATGACTCTTTTACTTTCCATTTTTTACTTTTTTCTTTCAGATAGTAACAGACTTTGAGAAAAGAGGAGACAGTAGTATAAAAAACGAAAACATTACAGGGGGTTTCTTGCTTGTAGACTTTTCTCTTGTAACAGTGAAGTACCGCTTCACTTAAATTCTGTTTATAATAATCAAGATGTGCAAAGTCAAAAATAGCGTCAAATGCCTCAAATGGATTTTCTGTCACGAACCCTCCCCAAAACCTTGTTTCGAAGGATATTTTATTCTTTTTCATAGTGGGAAGATTTAAAATTAAAAAGCGAAGTTCCACTCTTTCAAAAGGATAATCTATTCGAAAAGCGGATATAATATCTGATAAAAGGGATATTTTACAGGATATTTTTTTATCTTTGAAATTCAGGATTTTTAATCCGAATGGCTTTATCTTTGAGCCTTCAGAAAATTGATACTCATTATGGAACAGAAAATACATCAGGGAAGAAACGTAAAACGCTTCAGAGAAATGCTTGGAATCAAACAGGAAGCATTGGCTTTTGATCTAGGAAATGACTGGAATCAGAAGAAAATTTCTTTGCTAGAGCAAAAAGATGTAATTGAAGATGACATGCTTAAACAAATCTCGAATGCATTGAGAATTCCTGTTGAAGCATTTCAGAATTTTGATGAGGAGCAAGCGGTAAATATCATATCCAATACTTTTAATGACCAATCCAATGGGTACAATTATTATCCAACTTTCAATATAAATCCAGTAGAAAAATGGATAGAAGCTTTAGAAGAAATTAAGCGATTAAATTTGGAACTTTTGAAATCTAAAGATGAACAAATTAAAGTTTTGGAGAAATTATTAAATGTGAAATAAATTTTTATAAAAGATATAATTAATTCCAAAAAGAGACCGTCATAAGTCTCTTTTTTGTTTGTATAATAGATAGTAAATCAAAAAATCACGCAACATATTAGTATCGCGTATCAATAAAGAATAACCCGATGGATAAAACTATTAAGCTAAGAGTTAAAAAAGAAATTGATAGTAGCAGTGAGCTTAAAGTTTTGAAATTAAAAGGCACTTTAATTTCGAAAGGTTACACTGAAATTATTCATATTGCAGATGAAAATACAGAGTATTATCTTAACTCATTTTCCACTTCACCTGAGAATAAAAAAGAGGTTGAACATTTTGTTTTAGACTACATCACAAACCATGATCTTGCCGACACCATTTCATTACTTCAAGAAAACAAATAAATGATTTTTGACTGCAGTAATTTTTTTCAAATCATGTGTAAAAACCTTCCTGAAAACAGTCAGAATTTTACACATTAATTAAAATCTATTCATTTGAAAAAGTACGCTCCCTTATTCAAGATCTAATAATTATTTTAAGAACATTTTCTTCTGTATTGGAACAAGGGAGCGTACACTTTCAAAGACCTCTGAAATAAGTATTCTTAGAACTTTGCAATCTCCCAAAGACCTTAAAAATATCCCGATAAAAAATCACAAAAAGTACAACTAAGGTATTGGACATTCATCAACTGCGTGCCCATAATGTCACTGCTCATTCTTCGCAGTGCCACCCTTCGGGACTTATAGCACTCCGTTTGATGCATATCCAATTTTGTATTGCTTTCTTTTTTTTCTTTTTCTTTTGAAAAATTTTTCAGCAGTCTGATCGAATCAAAAACGAACATTTCCTCCTATTTATCGAAGACATTTTATAGGCAATATTTACCCATGATTGTTTATGTCAAACACTAGCTTTAAATTAGCCTTTATCCTTTGAAAAGCTGAAAGATTGCAACGTTCCTGCAATCGGCAAGATGAACGGTTGTTAAACAACCGGATCTTGCTGCCCCACACTCGGAACTCGTGGGCAGTGACACTGATAAGACAAAAAGAGTTTGAAAACAATGAAAATGATAGATGATGGAAGCAGAAAATTCAAACAGGACACGCATAATTGGGCTGCGCCTAACTCCCGAAGAATATGCAAAAATTGAGCGTAAATGGAAAGCCAGTACGTGCCGAAAATTAAGCGACTACGTTCGGAAGCATCTTTTCGATAAGTCAATTGTGACTACCTATCGAAACCAATCACTGGACGATTTTATGGAAGAAACGATAGCGCTCCGCAATGAGCTGAACGCCATTGGAACCAACATTAATCAGGCTGTAAAAAAACTACACACTTTACAGCAGATTCCCGAATTCAGGAACTGGATAATTAGCTATGACCTTGATAAAAAAATCCTTTTCAACAAAGTAGAAGAAATCAAAAAACATATTCAAAAAATTACGGACAAATGGTTACAATCATAAAAACAAGCCATTCGATCCGCAGTATTTTTAACTACAATGAAAACAAAGTTAAGGCTGGTGTTGCCGAGTGCATCGCAGCAGGAAACTATCCTGTAGATGTGGACAAAATGAATGATACCTTAAAGCTAAACCGTTTTATAAAACGGATGGAATTAAACGAAAATACAAAACGGAACAGCGTACATATTTCCCTAAATTTTGACCCGTCAGAAAATCATTCTAAAGAAAAGCTAATAGCTATTGCCGATACTTATATGGAGAAAATCGGCTTCGGAAAACAACCTTATTTAGTATACCAACATCACGATGCAGGGCACCCTCATTTACATGTGGTAACCATAAATATTGAAAGGGATGGCAAGCGAATTGACCTGCATCATTTGGGGTTACGGAAATCTGAGCCAGCTCGCAAAGAAATTGAAGAACTGTTTGGACTCGTTAAAGCTGAGGGAAGAAAAAAGAAAGAGGAATTTACATTGCAGCCAATTCCTGTTGGCAAGGTGCAGTATGGTCGAATTGAATCAAAGAAAGCCATATCCAACGTTTTGAATGCAGTCCTGAATCAATACAAGTATGCGAGCCTTCCCGAACTTAATGCAGTACTAAAGCAGTATAATGTAATGGCTGACCGTGGTAGCGAAAATTCAAAAATATTTTTGGCTAAAGGACTGATGTATCGAATTCTGGACGAACAAAGTAAGCCAATTGGTATTCCAATTAAAGCAAGTGATTTTTATAGTAAACCAACTTTAAAATTTATAGAAGAAAAATTCAAACGCAATGAAATAAGAAGAATACCTGACAAAATACGGCTAAAAAACGCAATTAATATTGCATTACTAAAGGAGCGAACAATGTCAACAAACCAACTGGCAAAATGTTTGGAAAAAGAAGGAATTCATACTGTGTTTCGAAAAAGTACAGCAGGCTTGCTTTATGGTATTACCTATGTGGACCATAAAACCAAAAGTGTTTTTAATGGTAGTAGTTTAGGAAAAGAATACAGTGCAAAAGCGATTCAAGAGCGTTGCGGATTAAAAGTTACTGATTCAGAAAAAAGAAATCAGATTCATGAAAAACTTCCTTCTAAAGAATCATTAATTAATGACATGCAACTGCAAAAAGACACACTTACTATTCCTGATTTTGTTAAACTGTTAGATATGCTTATGCAGGCAGAATATTCAACAGATTATTTGCCGAATCAACTGAAAAACAAAAGAAGAAAGAAAAAGAGAAAAGGACTATCAGATAAATGAAAAATATTTATACATATGACATTTCAATGCACCTCAATTTATTATCTGCTTTTTGTTTACAAATCCAAACTCATCAGCTAAGTGATTTATATATTTTTTAAAGTCAAATGATATATCACTGTTTTTTTTTGAAAAAATATGAGCTGAGATTCAAGTACTAAAGTCAACTGCCCAAATCATTAGTAACAAGTGTTGGCAGATCGTTCTTGTTTTTAAGTTACTTTTCAATTCCTAGTATATTTTTTTTATTGTCAATAACAATAATTTCATTGTCAAACATTCTATTTCCTGTTATTCCGTAAATTATTGATGAAGGAATGTAATCTATAAAATTTAGTCTAAAAAATCCATAAACATATTCCTCTTTTTTGATGTTATTTCCGATTTGAATATTTTCAGTTATTTGTTTTCTGTAAATTTCATAATCTTTTCCACCGCTACTTATACAACAGAGTTTTTCTATCTTCTTCTTACTTTGTAGTTTTGCTAACCTTTTTTCACTTGTTAGTAGAGAAAACATACTTGAACCTGAATCAAAAAATAATCTTGTGTTTTCTTCTCCGATTTTTGCAGGAATTAATAATGGAAATTTGTCTACGCTTGAATTTGCAATAAAATCAAATGATTTTCCTAATTGATTTATATTTTTTTCAGTTATCGCAATTTTATTTTTTTTGAAATCTAAAATTAAAGTTCTACCAACTATTGCATCTAACCCAATACTTCCGATAATAATAAATGAACTATCAATTTTTTCAGAACCTCGTTTTAACATTTCTATTTTATCAGCCTTGAGTTTCATTTCTCCAATATTTAATACTGGATTTTTAAGAAATTGAATACTATCTTTTGAATATTCCGTTTTCATAGATGTATTACTTTCAAGCAATTTATTTAATGTTATTCCGTAAAAGCAAGTTTCAGGAATTCCAGTGTCAAATTGCATATATAAGTTTTCTCTAATTCCTTCAATTTTTACAGGAACAAAGAAAAATGCTTTTTCAACCAGCATGTTTTGAATACTATCGCTTTTCCAAATTATTTCACTTTAAACAATTTCTTTCGGTTCGCTGAAAACTTTAAACGTTTTTATTGTTTTACTATTTCTCCAATAATTGTAATATATTGGGATTGAAATCGAGATTATGAGAATTAAAATCAAGAGTGTTTTGAGAGATATTTTTAAAATTTTCTTCATATATATTTTCTTCTGATATTCTTTTTTTTCTTTTTTTTTTCATAAACTTCCGCTAACGTTAATTCGTCTAAAACCTCTAAACGAAATCTATCCCTTAATTCGTGAGCAAGTATTTTTGATTTAAACTATAACAAAATTCTTTTTGAGAAAATCGTTTTTTAAATCCCTCTCAAAACTTTACGATAGGTTCATCAAAATTACCGGACTTGCAAGCGGCTCCGTTCAATACTAGTTTAATTGTTCGTGCTGCGTACGCAATGAAACAAAAGCTGTTAGCGTAGTTTTAGTTTGATTTTTTATAATTCTTATTAATTAAATTCCAATATATCATATCACTTTCTATTCTTATCTGTCTAAAATTAATTTTATTCAGAAGATTTATGGAACTAATATTTTGAGTTAAACAATTTGCTGTAATTTCCTTTATTATTTCATTTGATAAAGCCCATTTTATTATTTCACTTACAGCTTCTTCTGCATAACCTTTTCGCCTTTCTTCTTTAATTATACCGTATCCTAGATCGATATTTTCCTCTTTATCATTAAATCCCTTAAATCCTAAGTCTCCAATTATTTCCAAAGGGTCTTTTTTGATTATCATCCAAGATTCATAACCCGTTGGAGAATCAACTTTAGTTAGGTTATTAATTATTTTCGGTAAGGTTTCTAATACATCAATATCTGGCCAACTTTTTCCTTTTTTAAAGTTCCATATTTCTAAATCACTAAAATCATTATTTAAGAGATTTCGACAAACTTGACTTGTAAAAGGTTTAAGTATTAATCTTTCAGTTACAAGAATCTCAATTTCCAGTTTTTTAATTTTCATTATTTAAGTAATTAATTTTTATTCATAGTTGATTTTATGATTTCAGAAAATTACCGGTAATAGCAGTTCATCTAAAAACCTCTGAACGAACTCTATTTGGTTTATTAGTCAGCAAAAATTTGTTTTAAACTACAGTTTAAATTCTTTTTGACAAGAGTATCATCATGATTTTAAAAAAAACGGCGAAATTAATTTCAAAACTTCGCTCATAAGGGATGGGGTATATTTATTCTTCTAGAATTTACACATTCCAGATCTGTTTTTTATTTTATTTTTAAGATTTTCTCTTTCATTGAAAATACAAATCTAACTTCCATTTAATTTCTTACCCATATCAACTGCAGTAACTGTTGACAGCTGACTTTACAATTTAATTGTTAAGTAGTATTCTGTAATTCTCAATATCACAAAACAAATAAAAGCAATAACTAATTTAATCATAAATTTATATTTTGGTTGTTGAAATTTGTTGGTATTTATTAAAGCCTTAATGCTTTGAACAACTTTATCTTTATTTAACCATACAATCATTAAAACTAAAAATTGATATAGAATCGCTGCTTTGAGAGCGCCAAGATGCACTTCGAAATATATATCTTGTAAAATAACATTTACTAATATTGTCGATGTGAATAGACAACCAATAATTCTCGTTTTTTTAATTAACATCAATGTTCCTCCAATTATCTCAAAAAGACCTAAAGTCATAGCATACGCTTTGGAATAACCATAGAAAGCCCACATCAATTCCATACCACTCATTTCTGAAACTGTTTTGTTGATTTCAGAAGCTCTATCAAATTGTACTATTTTTCCTCCTCCATAAATAAACATTGCAAATACAACAATCCAAGTAATGGCATTTTCAAAAATTTCTATTTTATCTTCTCTATCGAATTTCATTCTTTATGTTTTTTCTTTTTCTTGCCAAACGACACTTCGCGGTTCGTTGTCTTTACTTAAATAATCTTTCTCTTTTATTTATTTTATAATCATTATTCCATGTTACAATTAAGACAATTAATATACTAGCACAAATCAAAGTCGCATAATTTGTTTTACAGAAAAGAGCATGAATAGATGCAGCTACTAAAACAGAATTAGTCCTATCTGTTGCGTACGCAATTATTACAGATAAAATAATACAGAGCAAAATAAAAATATGTAATCCCCCAAATTGATTGAAGTTTTCAAATACAAAAAGATGCCAAAGACCCCAAAAAACCCCTGTAATAATGCCTTTTAACCAAAAAGGAATAGAATTTAAGTTATCATTTAAAAATCCTCTCCATGCTGTTTCTTCAAATATGTTATATATTAAAGTTAATAAACAGAATATAAACGCCCATAAATGTTGGTTAATACCATACTCATTTGAAATCCCATATAGCGTGTATGTAATTAAAAATATTAGACTAAAAAGAATACTTTTCTTCAAATTATTTCCAAAAAAACTAGTTTTTAGTTGAAATTTGAATGCCTGATATCCAAATAAACTTGTGATTAATATTGCAATACCATGATTCCAGTTAAATGGAATATTGAAATTAAAAAGATTGATGCTAATTATTTTGAGAACGTTTGGAAACTTAAGTACTAAATAAGTAAAACTGCACGCTAAAAAATAAAATAGTAAAATGTTAATCCATTTTATATTTTTTAATTTCTTAAATAATTTCATCAATTCTGTTTTATTTTTTTCCTTGAGTACCAATGTATTCTCGCTGGGCGAAGTTATTGGACTGCCTTTCAAAGTAGGAAACAAATTTGTAATAAAGCGAAAACCTTAATCTTGCGAAACTGCTTTTGTGCTATCGCCATGTTATTTATAGGTATAGAATTCAATTTCTTTTGAAACTTTTTCTAACGTCAAACCGTATTCTCCAATATCTTTCATTAGCTGCTCCAAATTAGCTTTTCTAATAATTAAATCTAAATTTTTATTTAAACTCGTTTCGTTAAATATTATTATTTCATGATAATCACCAATTTCTTTAATCAGTGTTTCAATTCTAGAATTAGAAAAGATAAAATGAGTATCATTATTCCCATTATGACTTTCTCCATCTTGATCTATTGAAATATTTAGTTTATGAGCATTTTTGATTTTCAAGTTATAAACTTGTACTTTTTTTATTTCAATATTTTCGGTCAAATTTAGCGAATTTAGCAAATTGCTTTTCAAGCTTTTAGTATGAAAATCAACGTTAACTTTATTTGAGTTTTTATATATCAGATTATACTTGTTTTCAGTTAATTCTTCGGGAATAATTATTTGAGATTCAGGCTTTTTAATAATCTTTGAAAGAATTGTTTTTATATTATTATTTAGATCAATGTATCTTCCTTTCCACAAAGCTTCCATTGCCATTCTATCGTCGTCTTTTTTTGCATTAATTAAACTAAAAAAATATTGAGTATTTTTATCATTTAAAAAAGTTAATGCAGCATCTGCATTGTGAGTAGATTCTTTATTTTCTGCTACTATTTCCCCTTTTCCTTCCAATTTTGATCCAATGCTATCAGCTAAAATATTTTCACCTATTAAAAACTTTTCAATTATAGTACTATTTAATTCATATGGTTTCCCAATCCATTTAATGACTCCTTTATTATCTATTAAAACAGTATGAGGAATTCCATCAACATTAAAATTAGTTTCAGTTTCTTTTTTTTGGTCCGAAACAACTATTGTTTTAAATAACACTTTTTCCAGAGTCCTTTTTGTCTTCTCAGGTTTTTCGTAGGTCAACGAAAGAAAAATTAAATCCTTCCTATTTTTAAATTTGTTCACTAAGTCATTTAAGTGAGGAACAGACCCCAAACAAGGTGCACACCAAGTAGCCCAAAATTCAAGAATTACAAATTTGCTTTCAATTTTTTTATCTTTTGGTGCATTTAAAAGATAATCAGTGATGTTTATTTTTGGAGCTTTATCTCCAACCCTTAAAGTATCTTGTGAAGATAAAATTCCAGTCAAAAAAATAAAGAGAATTAAAAAATTGATTTTTTTCATAAAAATAAGTTTTAGTATTTAGGTTTTAGTATCTCAATGTTCTTGCACAAAGCAAGTAGTTTCTCAAATAAGTTTTCATCTATAATTATTGGTTAGTGGGTACTTTAAATTGAGTTCTTTTACGAAACTCTAAATGTCATTTGCCGTTTTTCTTTTGGTCAATATATTTGTCATCAAACAAACGATTTGGTTTTAAGTAAATAACATTGTTTTTAAAATCCAGGAACATGTTAAATCTTTTTAAAACTTCATTACCCAAAATATGAATTTTTTTGTTTTTCAAAGGTTTGCTTATCGTTAACTGTTGAATAGGAATATTTTTTAGTTTATACTTTCCAATTTTCAGTACCTTTAAATTTGAAGTAATCACAGGAATATCATTTCCTTGAGCGCCTTTCAGTATTGCCTTGTTTATGACTTCCATTTTTTCGGTTGGAAATTTTCCTTCTTTTAATAAATCGTTATCCAACATTGCTGTTCTTTGATAACCGGTATCAAATAGAAAAAGATCTTTATTTTTAACACCATATTGTTTGATTTCACTTTCAACCAAAAAGAGATCTTCGAAAAACTCCATTTTAAGTTTTGTGAATTTTTCGTTTGTAGCTACGCTTTTAGGCAACATGTTATGAACGATCATTATGCTTTTGTCATAATTTAGTTCAACAATTTTGTTTTTGAAAAAGTCCCAGCCAAACCTACCATCTGTTCCGTGTCCTGATAATTCTGCATCATAAACTTTGGTTTTATAATTTGTGCTTCCAATTTTTAATCCGTAAAATGTATTATATAATTTAGGTGAAGATTTTAGTTTGTTCTTTAGAACATAATTAGTTAATACCAATTCAGTTGTTCCCGTATCAAAATTTAGATTTAGCGTGTCAATTTCATTGAAAATTGCTTTTACAACAATTGTATTTTGACCATTAATTGTCAAATAAATACTATCACTCAATGTTATGTTTTGAGCAAAAACATTAATTGACATAAGTAAAAAAGTAATAAATAAATTCCGTTTCATAATGTTGGTTGGTGGGGTCTAAAATGGCAACTTATAATTTCCTCGAGCTTTAGCTCGAATTTCGAGATAAAATTCAGATTTATTTTTTCGGTTAAATAGTAATATTTCAGGTGCAAAGCCAACCTTTAAACTGAAACCTAAATCCTGAAAAATTGATTTTATGCTATCGTATTTTCTATTCTGTTGGTTTTGCCCAAAATAAATTTGAATTATTTGTTACATAGTGAATACTTAATATTTCTTTTTGACTGTTGGTGGTTTCTGTTTTGTCTGGTTTTTGCTTAAAATAATGTAGAGGCAACAATTCTATATAAGTCACTGATTTTCCAGTTTCAGTTGTTTCGGAGTTGAATTCACTACTTATGGGACATTGCATTCTATATAAATTTTTCGCCATATAAGTTTCGAGGTAATTTTCTTTTGTCTGTTTTATTTTATTATTCCAATTTGCATCAGGATTTAGTACTAACGGTTTGTTTAACACCAAACTTTCTCGAACTTCCTGAATACTTAACATTTCACCATTTTCGTTCATAACATATGCATTAAAGGTTGGGTCAATCCACAGCCATTTTTTTAAGTCTCTTGAATAAACCATATTAATTACATGACAATCATCAAAATTTTCTTCTCCCGGCATACAAGTAATATGTCTTGATTTTATTCCGATTGCTAAGTAACATTCATTTAAAACTGTCGACATCATTCTACAATTTACGCCCCTATCCTCAATTTTACATATAGATATTATGTTTGTCGCATTTTGTAATTTTGGATTTTCACTTGCACCATCGTGTCTTACGATATTGTGAACCCAATGCATTAAATTTAAAATTTTTGAAGTTTCAGTGCCATTTCCAGCGATTGAATCCAAATTATATTCTTTTCGTAAACTTGCTAAATTTTTATTTTCCTTAGATTGATAAGTGAATTTTGGAAGCTCTCTATTATCTTCAAAATTGTATTTTTCAGCTTTCTTAAGAATTGTTAAATGATATTTTTTTAAAGGTTCTACTAGAGCCTTAAATTTTCTTTTATTGCGGATATTATCTAAATCTGTGTCATTTTTTATATGTTCATAATCAAAATATCCAGCTTTTATTGACTTTTCTAAATATGAAAAAGCCTTTTTATTGATATTTTTTAGTGAGTAAATACGACTTAAATTATATAAATAATTGTATTTATAAGATTTGTAAGATGAAAATGCATTCTTATAATTATTAGGTAATTTTTCATATTTTGTAAAAACTTCATCCAAAAGTTTTGTGTAAGTTGCGGCATCATTCTTTTTTAACGCTACTGATAATAGACTGTCTTGTTTTATGAAAAACGCATTAAATTCTGTTTGGAGTTTTGTTTGTGCTTTAGAGATTGAAACGTAAAAAATTAATAGACAAAGAAGTAATTGTTTTAATTTCATAATTATAAATATATTGTTTATTATATAGACGTAAAAAATTTAGAAATGTTGGTATCAGGTTCGACATAGGTTCATTGGTCGTGCTGAGTACGCCACGAAACTATAGCTACTACCAGCCGTTTATTTCATTTTACTCAATTTTTCTTCCCATTTACTATCTACTAAAAACTTTTTATAGTCTTGTATATTTAGCATTTCTTTAATCGCTTTATTTTTTTCGTTTGCATTTTCGTAATAGGCTTTACAAATTTGATAACCTACCCAATATCCTTGGTCGGGTAAATTGTCTGGAGTTGCTTGGTTACCGTTTGCTATCCAATTACTGTATCGGTTATAATAAATATCCTTTTTAAAATTTTCCCAAATTTTCTTTTCTTTTCCTACAGTCCACTCCATTAATTTTTCATTGACTGTACTACCGCTTATTAATTCTCCTATAAAATCTGCCATTCCCTCTTGAATAGCGTAACTTAATGTAGTTGTATCTTTTTTCATACCACGTTGTTGAAAATGAATTAATTCGTGGGCAACAGTATTTGGAACATATTTAATTTTGGATAATCTTGTTTGGAGTTCGAAATTCAATTCACCAATTGGTGTTTTCTTTGTTTGAGAAGCTTGATTTAAAGCAATTAAAAGTCCTGCATCTGTTGCTGTTCCACCACTTGTAAACGCACCAATTATGAAATAAACATTTGGAAACTTAGCATCAGGATATAAGTTTTTTAGTTTTTTGAAAGAAGTTGTAAAGTCTTTCTTTTTATTATCAATATTTAGAGTAGATGTTCGTATTGACTTATAAAATTTTGGTGCTGATTGGATATGTTTGATAAAATAGTCAATACTACTAACTTTAGCACTCATATAATAACTCATTCCTTTACTTGCTTTTTCAAAATATTCTTTTTTGAAAATTGCTTTAAAATTTACTGTGTCAGCTGTTGCTTTGTCATACGCCTTCCAGAATCTATGTACATCTTCTGTAATGAATTTGGCTTTTGATGGGTTAGCATTTAAACTTTCTTCTTTAATGCTGTTTACTATATTTTGCCATTGTTGGTTACTATGTAGATTTAAAAGGTCTTTGTCAATTAGTAAATTTTTCTTATCATCGTACCCTAATAATACAGCTTTTTCTAATACCCTAATTGCTTCGTCAATTTTATTATCTAATGATAAACAGCACGATGCATTATAATGAAGCTCTGCTTGCTTCACTTTGAACTCAGCAATTGTTGCGGATTTTAAATAGTATGTTGATGCTTCTGAATACTTTTTTGCATAATATAAACTGTCTCCTGCTTTTTCTAATCTTTGCGCGGAAAGAACGGGCTGTCCGTAAACTATCGTAAATACACACAGATTAAAAAATATAATAAATGTAAATTTAATTTTCATGTTTTTGAATTTGTTTAGTTATTGGTTCGTTACATATTCAACTGTGTGCCGGAGCTACATTACAGCAGTGTTTTTTGGGCATAAATTAAGCTTCAATTTTGATTAGAACTTTCAATTTGTAGAAGATTCAGCGCTTTCAATTCCACTATTTTGTTTGATTATTTTTAACAGTTTTTCCAAATCATTAATTTCAATGTTATGGATTTTGAATATTGTTTCGCATCCTGATTTCTGAATTATATTTAAATTATTTTTTTCTAATTTTATGACATTATCATTTTTATTGACTTTGCAACTAATCTATTTATTTTGATATTCATTCCAGTTTTATTCTATTCAACATAATTTTTATACCAAAACATTTTGCTGTAATATATTGTTTTTATTGAAAAACCAATTGAAGCCAAAATTTTATTTGTTTTTATACATTCAAAGTCAATAATTTCAAAAGTACCTATACTCATAAAAACCAATGAGAGTAACAATAAAATTGATGTCCAGTTTTTAAGTGTTAATTGATTGAAGTGTGTTTTTTTCTTGTTTTTTCAATTAATGTTGTTGTTACCGCCACCGCTAAGTAAGGCCGAGACTGAATTAAGATTAATTTTTCATTTTATTGCTAATTTTTAAAAGCAAAACAAACTTTAAATTAAGACTTGAAACCCAAATCATCCCGAACCTGTGTAGGCGGTTCGTTGTTTTTTCTTAGATAATCTTTCCTTTATATTTAAAATAAGAACTAACGCAATAGTACTTTCTTCAACTTAATAAAATATGATTTTTCTGAAGGCAAAACTAACCGAAAGACCGTAGCCACACAAAAGACACCAGTCTAGATTTATAAATATCGACTCACAATTTATAAATCGCTAAAAGTAAATATTGTAACAAACTGATTATTAGAAATATTATGATTTTATTTTTTTTATAAGTTTCGCAAGGGTTTTAATCAAAATAGAAATTTATTTCTAAAATAATTAACTAATTTTGGCGGATACAGTCTCACCAGACACCGTTTTTTATTCTTTCTGTACTAAAATGCAAAATAACTTAATGTTCCTTTACTTACTTGATAATAAAAACCCCTGGAAATCCGATAACCCCCGAGTAATCAATCTTGATAAATGTTAGTTGAAACCTAAAAATAAGACACAATTTGTCTTGGAAGAGTTCTTGTTTCCTTCAAGTAAAGTAGTTATTGGAAAACTGGTTTTTAGGTGAATCAATCTATTGCAGGACTGAAATGAAATAAAGATCAAGTGAAAGATCAAGATGTGAATATTAGACAAAGTGTATAGAAATTAAAGATCTGAAATTTCATTGTTTCGGATAGAAAAAAAGGACCACAATATTTAAAAGGACTTCATGAAATATAAAAAATAAAAGATGAGATTTTGAGATGTTCCCAAAATTAAGAAAACAGCAACTTTATGTACCGTGAATTGATTGACCAAAAATGAAAAACACAATTATCTATTTTTTATTATTGATTACAACAACCCTTTTTTCTCAAAAAAAGGAATATTTTGTTATTCCAGATTCTCTAAAATTGATGAGTTTTGAAACCTTGGAAAAGCGTTTTGACAATTCTCTTATGAATAAAGTAAAACTCCATCTTTATGCTAAAACCTATTATCAGAAATCTAAATTACAAAATGATAAAATAATAAAGGCAAACGGAATGTATATGGCTGCTTATATTGCTGTAAATAATACAATTTCATTACAATATGCCGATTCCATCATAGCATTAACTAAAAATGGTAATGATTTTCAATATCCAGCTAAAGGGTACATCTTTAAGAGTAATGTATTTTTCACTAATGATCAGTTAAATAAAGCATTATCTAACATTTTAGAAGCAGAAAAATATTCTAATAAAACAGGAAATCCGAAACAGAAAATATTGGTAAAACAACAGATTGGTTTGATCAAAATAGAATTAGGTAAACCAAAAGAAGCATTACCTTTAATATTAGAGAATTACAACTATTTTAAATCACAATATATAAACTCTCCTGAATTTATATATTCTGCTTGGATATTATCCGATATATATAATCGACTAAAAAAACCTAACATTGCTTTATTTTACATAGATGTAATCTTAAGAGATATTAAAAAAGATAATCGCTATTATAAATATTTCTTACTGAATAAAGGAGTTTCGTATCATCTAAAGAAAAAATATATAGAAAGCAATTCATTATTAGATAAATCAATACTGCTTTTAAAGAATGATAAATTAAATCTAGCAATCAGTTATTATTACAGAGGAGAAAATGTTTTACACGGAGAAAAAAACATACTTAAATCAAAACAATATTTTGAAAAAGTGGACTCAATATTAGTAACTACTAATGAATTTTCAACTCTTTTGCGAAATAATTATATCAATTTAATTGAAATTTCTAAAAAGTTAAAAGAGGACAAGCAACAGCTGTATTATTTAAATAGGTTGATTGAAATAGATAAGAGATTAAATAGAAATAATATCATCCTGACAGAAAATATAAATCACAATTATGACACTCCGCTTTTATTATCTGAAAAAGAACAAGTAATTGATAAAATAAATCGAGAAAAATTCATTTACATTTTATTAGCATTTACTGTTTTAATTGGTTTGGCGTTTTCACTCTATTATCTATCTAAAACCCGAAAAGAAAAAAAACTTTATGAGAAACGATTTTATACATTGATAAACCAACATACAAGTGAAATAATACTGGAGACTATAAGTGCAGAAGACAACAAAACAAAATCATTCGATTTACCAAAAGATATTGAAAAAGATTTATTGCAAAAGCTAGCAACATTTGAAAAAGAACAAGGCTACTTAGTAATAAATTTAAAACTTACCGATCTTGCAAAACAGTTTGACACAAATAGCAGCTATTTATCAAAAACCATAAACCATTTTAAAGATAAAAATTTTAGCCAATATCTTAATGATTTGCGGATTACATATGTCGTAAAGCATTTAAAAGAGGATAGAAAATATAGAAAATATACTATAAAAGCAATTTCCCAAGAAGTAGGCTTTAGTAATGCAGAATCATTTGCCAAGGCTTTTTATAATCAAACGGGGCTACAACCCTCCTATTTCATTAAAAAATTAGAGGAGAATAATTAATTATTTTTTTTGACGTCATTAAAGTAGCATACATATTGTTATTGCTAATCCCATTACGAAGTTTGGAACTGAATTATGATTTATTTTTCAATTTTTAGCTAATCTTTCTGATATAAAACCTCTTTCCATTAAGCCAATAGTCTAAATCCGTTTTAATAGATTTTATATACCGTCTTATTGTCCGTCATCAAGTTTGTATAATAAAATTCCAATTAATGCTCCGCTTTAAAGTCCACCAATATGAGCTGCATTGTCAATCCCTCCTGTCAAACCCCAAAGTAAATTTATACCTACATAAATCCCAATCATTATTAAAAGACCTTTTTTACCACCCTCTGGAAAAGCGTTAGTTATAAGAAGTCCCAATATTGCTCCATAAAGTCCAAAAATTGCCCCTGATGCTCCAACACTTGTTGTGTTAGAATACCACAAAATACTAGCTAGACTTCCACAAAGTCCAGAAAGAACATATAAGATGAAATACTTTTTTCGACCAAGTACAGGTTCTAGAAAAATTGCTGCAAGTACAAGTCCTGAAATATTCAGAATTAAGTGCATAATACCTCCGTGCAAAAACATACTAGTCAATAATCTCCACCATTCTCCACCGGTAGTTTCAAGTCGTCTATTTCCACCCCATTCGAGTAATTCCATTCCGTTTGGAGATATTATATTAACTCCAGAGAAAACCATTAATAGAAACACAAGAATATTTAAGTCTAAAATTACTGAGGTAGCAAAATGGTCTCCCTTTGGGACAAGGTAATTAAGCATATCAACCAAGTCGTCTTGCTTAGGCTTTTTACCTGATAAAAACCTTTTTCTTTCTGTTTCACTATAACGAGGCCAAATTAAAGAAAATAATAAAACACTTAGACCAATTCCAAATGAGCCAAAAATCCACGCAAATTTGTTTCCATTTCTTTCTTCAAAATTTTCTTTAACTGGCTCTAAGACAATAAAATTTTCATCAGCTTTTTGATTTATTCTCGAATCAATAGCTTTTAAATAATTTATTCGGTCATTAGATGTTGGTATTCTTTCAAAATGATCTAATGAATGAAAATTATATTTATTCATTCTTTCAGTGCATTCAGCATAAAACTCTTCATATTTGGTTTCTTTTTCTTCACTACTGATTTTATTGCTAATTTGTTCGTGAAAATCAACGCCATACCAATATTTTGGAATTGTCTTGATTTTTTCCAGTGTATCTTGAATTATTGGTACAACGAAGAATATGTGAAAATTAAGATTTTGATTTTGTTTTCCACTTTGTCTGAAGTCAGTATATGAACCGCCATAATATTTTGCAACAGAAAATTTTTCAAACTTATAATATCTTGATTTTTCTACTTTACCTATATCGGTAATTGTCGGCAGCTTTTGGAGTTTCCCAGTTGCAGTTGTTAAATAATTTTGTGAAACCATAAGACAAGCAATGATTGTTCCACCTGATAAAAATTGGAAAAAGAAACGCCCATTATCATTGTCTTTTTTAAAGGTTAGGATACGAAATCTAGGTCTTAACCAAATTAAAATTGGAAGCCAAGGTAATCCCATTGGAAGCCATAAACTATGCTGTACCCATTTTTCAAACAGAAATCTCAACGATTTAAGATAGGTTTTTAGTTTAATATTCTATTTTTTTGGTTAAAATTGGAGATAACTTTTTAGGCTCTTTGAAAGCCTAAAAAAAGTTATTCTGATTTTATGCCACTTCTTTTTTGTAATAATTCTCATATGGCGTTCTATAGTCTAGTGACTGATGAAGACGCTTTGTATTATAAAATTCAAAATACTCTTTGAGTCCTTTATAAAGACTGATTCCATCAGTATATGCTTGTAAATATACATTCTCGTATTTCACTGTTCTCCATAATCTTTCTATAAAAATGTTATCAATAGCTCGTCCTTTACCGTTCATAGAGATTTTTATTCCATTGTTTAATAACACATTGGTGTGAACCTCACTGGTGTATTGACTTCCTTGGTCTGTATTGAATATCTCTGGTGCACCATATATCTGGATGGTTTCTTCCAAAATATCCGAACACCAATCAGCACTCATTGTGTTGCTTACGCTCCAGTTCAAAACAAATCTTGTATGCAAATCTATAATCGCAGCCAAATACATAAATCCTTTTGCCATAGGAATATAGGTGATATCTGTTGCCCAAACCTGGTTTTTATGGGTGATTTTCAAACCTTTGAGTAAATAAGGGTATTTCTTATGTTCTTTATTACTCATTGTTGTTTGAGGTTCTCTATAAATGGTTTGCCAATTGATGATTTTCATCAATCGTTTTACCCGTTTTCGATTCACTTTAAAACCTAAATCCTTGAGCCAGAAAGTCAGCTTCCTGCAACCATAAAATGGAGTTTTAAAATACTGTTGGTCCAGTAATCGCATTATTTTCAAGTTCTCTGAACTTTCCTGTTTTGCTTTATAATAGAGTCCGCCACGATGAATTTCTAATAATTGACATTGTTTGACAATGCTCAATTTATTTTGGGCATCGACCATTTTAACTCGCTCGCTGATGGAGACTAACCCAGATTTTTTTTTAGAAAGTCATTCTCCAAAGTCAACTGACCTATTCGAGCGTAGAGTTTCTCTGTTGGAATTTCATCTTTGGCAACAAGCGTTTTTTCTGCAGAAAAAACCGCAGAAAGATTCCTTATGGCCTCCGCCTTCCACATTGAAATTTGGTTGGGCAGCAACTCATATTTTTTTGCTAATACCTCGATGGTATCTTTCTCTTTTAAAGCTTCCAAAACAACTTTGGCTTTGAAGTCTTTCCCGAAGGTTCTTCTTGTTCTTGACATAATAGTGCTAATTTAAGGTTTTTATTCCTATCTAAATTAGTCTTGATTTATTGTCCGAATTTTGGGGGTCAGCATAATATCAGGACGATAATTACACTACATATAATGCTGGCGCAATATTGATGGGAAGGGATTTAAAAAAGCTATTTGCAGGTCACACCGAAACCAAAAATGAAATCCTTACTATTATTGAAAGTGAACTAAAAGAAGCAGAACACAGCACTCTAATTTCACACATTATGAAATCAAACTCCATATTAAATTATGATCAAGTTTATCGCGCATTAGAAAGTATCGTGAATGAACTAAGAAAAGAATAATTTGAAACCAATACCAACAAACATGATCAATATTGAACATTTTAAATTTTCAAGCAAAGGAAAACAAGAAATAAATGAGGATTATATTGGAACTCTTTCAGCTGAAAACCTTGGCCTATATTTCATTTGTGATGGAACCAGCAATTATGGACATGGAGAATTGGCCGCACGAATGATAGCAGCGGAAATCATAAATTATACCAATAAAAATCATAAGGAGATACAACCAGTAAATCTTATTCAAAGTGCTATAAATGCAGCCAATGAATCAGTGTGGAACAAAAGAAAAGAACTTAAATCAAAATTTGGAGCAACACTTGCAGGACTCTACATAAATGACAAAGTAATACATGCATTCTGGATTGGGGATGTACGAGTTTATCAAATACGAAACAGCCAAATTATATTTCAATCTACTGATCATTCCCTCACTAATAAACTAAAACAAGAATTTCCAACTACATCTCAGAAAATAAGCAATTACAGTAACATTATCACCGCTTCATTATCAGGGAAAAGTATAGAAAAATTATCTATCACCGAGCTTCAACCATTGCAAGGAGATATATTTGCAATATGCTCAGATGGTTTATGGAAAAACATTCCCATGAATATAGAAACATTGGCAGGCTTAAATAATCAAGCATTGAAAAATACACTTACTACTTACAATGAACACTTTCCTGATAATTATTCTATCATAAAACTATTGTGTACTAAAATTTAAAGAGGTAGCTAGTGGGATAATACTTTACTCCAAGAAACATGAAATCAATAACCAAGATATAAAATGCTACAATAACATACCTTTTGAACTTACACACTTTACTATGTCAAAAAAAACTTCAAAGTTTATTAACTATTTAATCTTCTAAAACAATTCAACATCGCGGACCACACTATGTAATAATTTAGAAACACTCAAAAAAGAAGGATAATTTGAACGCGAAGATACTTAAGGCGGCATTTGGATTTCACATTATGCAAACCCTAAGGCGGGTGAATAAATTATTGAAATAGTAGAAAATAATTTAATAAGAAGATCTTTTATCTCGTCAATATATTACTTCAAAGCACTTTTTTCAAATATGTCAAGATACATGCATGCAATAACTTATATATGAATCAAAAAAACTATACAGACAATTGACCCCGCCTTAGATCATTCTCTTTTTTAGTTCAGCTGGGTTACTACATCCATAATAAAGCCATAGTTAACAGAAAACTAAAGACAACATGCTCAAATCATCTAAAAAAAGTTCGAAAATTGTACAAACTAGGTCATCATTGAAGACCGGAATTTTCATAAAGTTATCCACAAAAAAATATGCATTTAGTGGGGCGAATACTTGAGAATAGTTAATTAATTAACTATAAATCATAACACACTTTTTATTCTTCAAATCGAATTCTACTCGTTTAAACTTAGTATCAACAATTCTTCCATCATGATATTTTACTTTGACTGTGTCATTTCTGCTAAATTTAGTTTGAATATAACCTTTCTTTATTTGGATTAATTGTTCTTTTATTGAATTAATACCTTTCTCATCTATCACGGATGTATTTGTTTTCGCTGAATTATCAATTAAATTTAATGTAATATCTGCATATTTTATGGCGTTGTCTTTGTCTAATAAATTATGATAAACAATTGCTAGCCAAAAATATATTATTACTGATTCAAATTTTAAATTTTCATCTACAATATTGTTAACTCTTTTCTCAATTATTTTGCATAAATCTAATGCTTCTTTTACTTTACCTTCTTCTACATTTTTTTGAATTCCTAATGTAAAAATGTAAATATCATCACTTTTTAATATTGTGTTTTTATTAAATAAAACCAAGTATTTAAAAAAATATGCATAAAACTTCAGTCTTTCATTTGTACTTATAATTGCTAATTCTTTATAAAGATTCAGTAAAAGGTCGTCACTCATCTCATCTTTATAACCTTCTAAGTACTGTAATAAAGTAGATTTGTTTTCAGTTTTTAGAGAAATAACAGCTAAAATCAATTCAAACTTATTGGAATTTGGCAGTAAATTTAATGTAGAATAAGCTACCAAATTTTCAAAGAGTGCAGTGTCTGATATATCAAATACAAAATCTAAATAAGAGTATAACGATTTCAGATTGAAATTAATTGGATAGCCTATTTTATTATCTAAACTTAAATTATTATCAATTATGGTATTTACAATTAAATTCTTGATTGATTCATCTTTAGCTTCACTAAGTTCATATTTTAAATGATTTAAACCAAGTGAATCTGATAAATCACCAAATTTAATTGCATCATTTATTCTGATTAATGCTTCTTCGTGATTATTGTTTTTTAAACAGATATTGGCTTGGTAGTACAATGAAAGAGTTCTAAGTCGATTTAATTCTCCTTCTTCAACTTCCTCTTGTTCATCAGTAATTTTTAAAGTGGAATCAAATAATTTAGTTAATAGATTAACAGCTTTAACATCATCCTTAGTATTTACTGCAAGATTTAACATTGCATTGCGGAATGCAAAATTATTCCTTTCATGTTTTATAGTTTCCTCTAAAACTTTAATTCCATTTTCTTTTTCACCAATAACTATTTTACATATGCCTAAAAAACATTGTGAATCAAGCAAATAATCTTGTATTGTAAATTTGTTTTCAAAATATTTTATCGCCTCTTCATATTTCTCTAATTTAAAGTAACTTAAACCAATAAAATATATTGAAGCTTCAATATCGTTTTTAGATGAATTTGAATCAATTATTACATTTTCTAATATATCTATTGCGTCATAATATTTTTTACTGTCATATTTTGCTAGACCATAAACAAAGCTTATTTCCTTTTCTTGCTGTACAGATTTAATCCACTCTGGAGAAAGGCTTAATTCAATTATTTTATTTTTTATTTTAGTTTTTTCATCAAATTTAGAATTAATAATTCCATACAAATAAAGTTTATTTTTTATTTCATCACTAATCTCATTACTACTTTTTTTATAAATTAGATTTATAGACTTCCTAATTTCTTGATTAGTTTTTACTAACTCCCTAATATGGTCAACCGGTGCAATATCAAATGTTGTTAAGTACTTTTTTTTAATAATTGAATCTAACATTTCAATATTTACATTTTCATTTTTCATAATTGAATTTTCAATTTCTGAACAGATATCAAATGTGAGTCTCGGATTACCGTTAGCCCAATTAAAAATTTCATTTGAAATTTCTGGAGAAATAATCAGTTTACTTTTGATAATAAAATCATCATGCTCCTTTTTAATAAAATCATCTAAATAAATTTTATCTCCAATATTAAAAGGAGATTTATTTCTGTCTTTTATTAATTCTGAAGGTTCAATAACTCCAGATAATACATATGTTAGTCTTTCGAATACAGGAAAGTTTGTTCGAGAAAAATAATTACTCCTAATCTGAGCAAAAATGTTATCTGAATAATCAGCGCTTTTAAGAGCATCAATTTCATCTAAAATAATAACTAAATCTCCTTTGAAAAAATTTAATATAATTCTGAGACATCTAGAATATTCATTATGAGCAGGGAGATTTTTTTCTCTAATAATTTCAATTTCTGTTTCAATGGAACCTAACAATTCTATATTAGGCTCAATAATATTATTGATGATATTTCTATAACAATCCCTATCATTGTCATATGGATTTGATAAATCTACGTATACAAACAGTCTATTTGGATTTTCCAGAGTTCTTTTAGCATGAAATAATAGATTAGTTTTCCCCATTTGTCTTGCTACTAATACATATCCTGGACGTTGCATTTCTTCAATAATTCCTCTTAATTGAAAGTCTGCTCCTCTTTCTACATATAACTGCTTAGGTATTGTAGTATATTTTTTTAAAACCTTTTCCATTAATTGACTATTTCTGATATTGATATTTTTATTGCAGTTTCAATTGTAGTTGAACTCAAATCATCCAATGCAACAATTTTTCTAAAGATATTTTTTAGAATTCGGGGTGAATATTGAGAAGAATCTAGAATTACTATTTTGTATTTTTCAATCAAGTTGATGTTCAAGGAGATATTTAATATATCATACAATCTTTCTAAATCACTTGACCAATCATCACAATTTAAATATTGAAAATGTTCTGATGCTTTAGATTTGTTTTCAATTATGTCCTTTGGATTTGATATTGTGGAGACGACAAATTTTAAATTATCATGCTCGGAAAAACTACTAAAATGAGTTACGAGATTTAATAAATCCTTAGCAATATTTTTTAAAATAGACTTATCATCTACTGATAATTCATCAATAACAATTATTATTTTTCGCCTACCTGCCAGACGTAAAATCTGTGCTATCTGTTTGATTTTATTTTTTTCATTGCTATTCCTTTCTAAAATGAATTGTTCTTCGATTCGACATAAGATTTCTTCCAAAACATCTTCTGAAGCAGATATCGTAACAGGGCTTAAATCACAATAACAATATTCCACATTATTATTTGTTAAATTTCTATTGACTAATGCCGTCTTACCTAAGCCAGAGCCTCCTGACACCCATAAATTAGATAATTTTAGTGAATTTGTAAATTCAACATCTAATTCCCTTTCTAAATAAAAAGACTCACATTTTTTGGAATAATTATTAAATAATACAATCTGTGGATTTATTTCAGTTGGAAGTGCTATTTTTTTGGGCATTAAAGCTTTGTGAATTTCATCTATTTTTAATGAATCAGCAATATTAAATATTTGATTATATAAATCCTGTTCTTTAAAGAGCGTTATAAGTTCATTTCCGTTTTTTATGGTTATGAATGTTTTTGATTTATTATGTTGTTTTATTTTTTTGTCTTTCCATTTAAACCACCAAGAATGTTCATCAATATCGATAACCCTAGGAATACATAAAATCCATTCCTTTAACTCGTACTTTGTTGAAGTGATTGCGGTATCAAATGAATCTCTAATTTGGCTTTTTTGACTATTTTCAAAAGATTCCAAAAAAAATTTGCATTGAATAACTGTTATGGGTTCAATTCCTAATTCTCCAATAAAAATATCAATTCCTCCATCGCCTAATTTTACTTTTACTTGACTTACAGATTTATCACTATGGATTTTACGAAATAACATTTCACACGCATTTTCAAATGATTCTCTTGCGCCTGCAATATTACTATGCAGTGATTTAAAGTCTATCCAGTCTCTATTCATTAATTTTTTATGAAATTCTATTAAAATTCTATTAGTTTTGTAAACATAATCAAATAAATGTAATTATTTCAAGCTTGTTTTTTAAATACCTTTTTTCTTATTTTTTGAACTTTTTATATGAAATATTTTTTTTTACATATTCCTCTATTTAATTAATAAAAGTTCTGTTATAAGTCTTGCTAAAACAATTTCAGGGCTATCATTTTGTTAATTTAAAAAATATTGGTGCAATTAGCTACTAAATAGTTAATACAACTAACTATCACAAGAACTCTTCTGCATTTGATAGCAACAATTTGAATTATTTGAAAATGATGAAGAAGGTTTCTGAGATGTTAATTAAGATTTAGGAGAATGACCTCTATGGTGATTTCGCTTTCGATAAACTTTAGGAAACTTCATATTGCTGACCAAACCTCAATTCTGAAACAATCAGTTTTGAGGATTTATTTATAGATTTAAAATTTTCTATTTACAAACTTTGAAACAATACAAACATTTCCTTAATCATTAGGTTTATGTTTGTGCGGTTTTAAATCAGGATGTTTTTCCTTATTAGGAGGATTAACTCGGGGTCTTTTATCTGGAGTTCCATCTTCTTTTTTTGGTTTTGGACCAGGTTTAATTGCTTGAATGCTTTCCATAATTAAGTGTTTTTAAATTAAGATTAATTGTCTGCAATATATTGTGATTAATATTACGGAACAATCACTAATTTTAGTGATATTTAATATAACTGAAATAAGTTAAGTGATAAATAATCAATTCTACGATGAAACATATATTATCCTTATTTAGATCATTTTTTAAAACATTTGACTACCCTTTTCTAAATGAACTTAATATGTGCTCATTTTTGGAGTCAAGCTTTACTAATAAAATGTACTTTAATTCCTTATGTTTCTTTAATTTCTAATTTATTTCTTAAAAATACACGTTTAAGATCATTTCCTGTAAATGTTAAGCCACCTTCGATATTAACAATTTCATTACAATTAGTCAATCTTTGACTATCGATAATAGTGAAAATAAGACATTCAAATTGTAGAAATTCACTTATTTAAAGACTATCACTACCCGAAACTATTTTATAATAATCTTCAATAAATTCGATAGATTTTTCAAGATTACTCGCTACAAAGAAAATTCATCAATATTTTGATGATTTTTTCATTTCAGACACCTCCTTTAGCCCTGTAATCATTACGATTGTGTAAAAAAATCTTTCAATTTTTTGAATACAATGTTTTCGGATAAAATGGACAAGCCTTCTGGAAACAATAAATTCTTATTTCTTAGTTACTTTTTTAGTTTTTTCATTTTTTCCGAGTAATTTACTTACTTACCTTCTTAGTCGTCAGCTTGTTGTTACTTAGCAATGACTTACTCTAAAGTATATGTTAAATAATAATTTAAGTACATCCTCTAATACTAATGATTTATAAAACACATATTTTACTCAGTTATTTTCTACAGAAAAAACACTACTTTTATCAAAACCAAGTAAAGAGATAAATAACTTATCATAAAATTTTTATATTAGCTCAATATTTAATTTTTAAAAGATGAAAAAAAAAGAATCCTTACTTTCAGGCTTAAGCGATGAACAGATTCTTAAAGAATTTGTTAAACGTTTTGAATGTGATGGTGCAGTTTTGGTTTATGTTGAAGGTACAACAGAAGCTGGACTAGGAAGATGGAACAGTCCTCTCGGCAGAAAATGGGTTAAGGATACATTTACTAAAATTAAACAAGATAGTATCATTACAACTCCAGAAGAAATCGAAGTCGAAGATGCTGTGGAGCTTTGTGAATTTTAATTAATAAAATTTATACATTATGAAAGGAGGCGGAAAATCTTATTCTAACTACACTCGGGAAATAGGTGGTGATTATGGCTCAGTTCCTGCGTCAGACAACTGTGATCTTATTAATTTCGCTACAGAACTGCAAAACCTTCAACCTGCAATGTCAGAATATGCTTTAGGGGATATTTTGAAAGTTGTTCTACTTCCCAATGACAATGTTGGAACAGAAGGCGATCACGGTTTTTGCGGTTATATTACGGCGATGGAAACCACAAAACTAATTACATGCCTAAAAAAAGGAAAAGAATTTAAGGCTGCTATTCAAAAGATTTCACCAACTCTTTGCGAAGTAAGAGTTAGACCTCTAAAATAACCCTAATATGATTACAATTATAGGCGGAACATATCTAGAAATCTGTATTGACCCACCTTATGAAGAACTTTATGGTAGTGGTCTACGTGCAGCAGCAGCTCTCTCTAAAAAGGGGATAAATATTAATTTTCATACTTTTATTAGTAGTAAGTATAAAAACCTTTCGGAAATTAAGGCTTCAACGTTTGGATATACATTTATACCTCAAGATATTCCTCAAAATGTGACTTTCGAATATTATCATCCCCTATCACCTCCGCTTACTTTTAACAACAATAAAGAGCAAATCTTCCATATGAATGGAATAGAAGCTAACAATGTACTTTATTATGGTATGATTGAAGGAGATGCTTGCGTAAAAGCAGAATATATGGTATATGATCCTCAAAATCACAAAAGCTTAAAAGAAAGTGGATCGACTGCAAAGCACCTCGCCTTAATTCTCAACAAGCGAGAAGCTATTCTATTATCCCAATCGAATTCTGATAATCTTGCCGATATAGGGCGAAGCCTGCTCTTGTCAGAAGGAGCGGAAGTAGTAGTTATAAAAAATGGAGCTCAAGGTGCATTGGTAATTGAATATAACAATGTCTCCGAAATACCTGTATTCAAATCAGATTCTGTATGGCCTATAGGTACAGGAGATATATTTTCTGCCGTTTTTGCATGGAAATGGATGACTGAGAAACTATCAGCTTACGAAGCAGCCTTATCTGCATCTGAATATACTGCAATTTATTGCCAGTCTCGACATTTACCGCTTCCCAAAAAGGAACTAGGATTAGATCCACTCAATATTCAGAAAAAACAGAATAGTATATATCTTGCTGGTCCATTTTTCACAATTTCCGAAAGATGGCTCGTAAACGAACTCAGAAGTGTATTACATGAATTTGGTAATTTAGTATTCTCACCCTATCACGAGATTGGTCTTATTCAAGGAGATATTTTATCTGAATCAAAGGAAATTGCTACAAAAGATCTTGAAAATCTTTTAAATTGTGACACTGTACTTGCTATAGTGGACGGTCTTGATGCAGGCACTCTTTTTGAAATTGGCTATGCTGTATCCAATAAAAAAAAAGTAGTGGTGCTCGCTGAAAATGTAAGCAACGAAGATTTAGTTATGCTCTTTGGAACAAACTGCATTATCACAGATGATTTTTCAACCGCAGTATATAAAGCATCGTGGTAAAAAAAAGTTTAATTGTTATAGGATTAGGTTATGGCGATGAAGGAAAGGGTATTACAACAGATTTTTTATGTCAAAAGTATCCTAACTCGATCGTTGTACGTTTTAATGGCGGACATCAAGCTGGTCACACAGTTTATACTTCCTCAAACACACACCATGTATTTTCAAGTTTCGGATCTGGAACTTTAAGAGGAATTACAACGTATTGGTCTTCTTACTGCACTTTCTCACCTATCCATTTTTTAGATGAGCTAAGGTCACTGATCAAAGAGCCACAAATTTATATCGATAATAATTGTGCCATAACAACACACTATGATGTTTTGTACAATAGAGCATTAGAAAGCAGTCGTGATCTTAATCGAAATGGAAGTTGTGGTGTAGGCTTTGGTGCTACAGTTGACCGTCAGAAATCTGGAACAACATCTCTCAAGTTTTTGGATCTCCTAGGTCCCGAAGAGATCTTAAAGAAAAAATTAGCTCAAATACGGGCATACTATCGGCTTAAAGTTAATATTGAGACAAATTACAATTTCGATAATTTCAATAATGATAGTGAAGATAAAGTTTTTTTTGATGCTATTGCACAAATCAAAAATCTACTAGGGAGGATAATTTACGCGACTGAAGAACATGAAATTTTTCGAAATCACAATCAATGGAATAATTTCATTTTCGAAGGTGCACAGGGCATCTTACTTGATCAGAATTATGGAAAATCTCCCAACATAACCAAAAGCAACACAACTTCCAAAAATGCACTAGAAATGCTAAGGAGACAAGAGGTAACTTGTGACATTGAAATATATTATGTAAGTCGTGCCTACCATACACGCCATGGTGCAGGTAAATTCCGTGATCAAGGTTCATTACAGCTTGTGAAAAATGAAACAGAAACTAATAAATACAATCCTTATCAGCAAGATTTTAAAGTAGCATATCTAGATATTGATTTACTTAACTATGCTCTCGAATGTGACAATAAACATTCTCTAGGTATTAGTAAATATTTAGTTCTGACTTGTGTAGATCATCTTATTGAAAATGTTGTTCTATGCTATTTAGCAGATGAATTAAATCAAATCACTTATGATGAATTGCCTAAGCATTTAAAATGTAATTTTAAAGAAATATTCATCAGTCGTAGTGTTCATTCTGAGAACTTCACTATTTTAAGAAAATAAGACATGAAAGAGTTACTACCATTAACCAAACAATACAAATAAACTTTTACATTTAACTTAAATTGAGTCACTTGCGATAGGATATTCCGATGCAAAGTTGGACTTCACTTTTTTTAAAGATCATCATTATTAACACTAACTATTTTATAATAATCCTCTAGAAATTCGTTAGATTTTTCAAGATTACTCGCTAATAAGAATGACCCATCAACATTTTGATGGGTTATCCACTTTTAATACCTTCCTCACTCCTTACAAAAACTGAGATTAGCTCAAAAATCCCATTCACTTTTTTGGTTAGATACTTCCTATTTTTTGCCCTAATTAACAAACCTTCCGGAAAAACTAAATCTCGAATCCTTGTTTTGTCTTCCACGTCCCCTATCCCCAACAAACTCTGATTATTTATTAACTAAAAATTATAATTATATTAATCACCCGTTCAAATTTAAAGTGAGAAACCTTGAATTTACTTTGTAAACATCATATAGACATTTTAAATGGTTATTATTTTTTAACTAGGCAAGATTCAGTGATTGGGAGCTTTTAAAACTATTGCTTTTTTACAGGGTGAACAGTTACAATTAGTTCATTTATTTTTTTAATTTAGCTTTTTCCAAAACAGCGAGTCATTTTATTTAATGAAAGAAATAAATCATAGTGAATTAAATCAATTCAAAGCCTTTAAGGAAGGTGATGATATTGCTTTCAATTTTTATTTCAACAAGTACTATAATCGTGTTTTAGGTTTTAGTATCCAATTTTTATACGATAAGGACGAAGCTAAAAATGTAACCCAAGAAGCTTTTTTGAAATTATGGATTAATAAAGATAAAATCCAGACTGAAACTGGGATTCAACCTTTTTTGTTCACGTATGCAAAATCGATATGCTTAAACCTTTTAAGACATAATAAAGTAAAAGATAGATTTAAAAATGACTTATTAAATCAAAAAGAGAGACAATTAGATACTCAAATTTTGAATTCAATGCATTTTGATTCCCTAGAATTAACCGAATTAGAAATGTTAATCAATAAAATAATTGCGGAACTTCCTGAAAAAACAAAACAAGTATATCTGAAAAAACGTTTTGAAGATAAGAAAAATGAAGAAATTGCTGCAGAAATGGGTGTAAGCCAAAAAGCAGTTGAAGCCCATATGACAAAGGCTTTGAAGATTCTTAAAGAACAATTGTCAGACTATTTACCTTCCATACTTATTATCACTTTACTAAATAGTTAAAAAATAATTAAATTTTAACATAGGGTATTTCAATTGTTAAGTGTACTTACTTAGACGATTGAAGTATTGCTTGCGAATTTTTTTGATTCTTTTCTCTACAATAATGATTATCGCAGTTTCTAAAAGTTACTTACAATAGTATTTGATTAAATAAAAAAAATATGATTTCTGAATTGATTTATAAATATTTAGATAATGAAGCTTCTGAAGAAGAGGTTCTCATTGTCTTTAAATGGATTGAAAGTTCCGAAGAGAATAAAAAACAATTTATAGCTTTAAAAAAAGCGTGGGCTTTCACTGAAAATTCAATCGACTCTCCAGCAATGGCGCTTCATGAATTTTACAAGAAAAAACAAAAGAAAAGTAGCGGTAAATGGTATAGATTTTTACGTTATGCAGCTATTGTTCTTGTATTTATTGGTTTGGGAAAGACAGGTACACAGCTGTTTGTACCAAATTCAAATCCTTCCAAAGAAATTGTTCTGGAGTTAAGCAATGGAACTATAGAATATATTTCGATGGATAAAACGAAAAACGTTATCGATGAGAAAGGCAATGCAATAGCGAAACAAAGTCAGGATTCTATTGTTTATTACGGTCATGCAACCAATAATGAATTGGTTTACAACACACTTAAGGTGTCTTATGGCAAAACGTTCAAAGTAACTCTTTCAGATGGGACTATGATTCATTTGAATGCGGGAAGTACACTGAAATATCCGCAACAATTTAGATTAAATACCTCCAGAGAAGTGTATTTGACCGGAGAAGCTTTTTTTGATGTCACCAAAGATAAATTGCATCCATTCATAGTGAATGCTAATCAGGTAAGTATCGAAGTTCTGGGCACAAAGTTTAATCTTTCGGCATATCCGGATGAAAAACAAATTCAAACTGTTTTAGTGGAAGGCAGCGTGAGATTTTCAGAAAACGCAAATCCTAAAAATAGTACCGTCTTATCACCAAACCATCTAGCAACTTGGTATGATTCCTCTAATAAGTTTGTAACTGAACCAGTAGATGTCGCTTTATTTACAGCCTGGGTTCACGGCGAACTAATTTTCAAGGATGCTTCTTTTGGTTCAATTTGCAAAAGAATGGAACGCGCCTTCGATGTCACGATTGTAAACTCAAATAGCAATTTAGTCGCACAGAAATTCACAGGAACAATTAAAATTAAAGAATCTAAGGTGGAAGATATTCTGGACTTACTAAAGCTGGATACTCCTTTTAAATATTCCAAAAAAGATGGCATTATAAAAATTACGAATTAATCAACAACTAACACTAACCAACCAAAAACCAAAATTAAATGACGTTTACAGAACACCCTTATTGGCAAAAACTCTTACTGACTTTTGGGATATTCTTATTGAGTATCAATACTTTTTCCCAGTCAAAAGATAAAACGATTACTTTAAGTTTTAAAGAACAACCACTAAGTCAAGTATTAAAATCTATTGAACAACAAACCAATTTCCGAATTATTTACAATGCTAATAAAATTGACGTAAATCAAAAAGTTACTTTATCTGTTAAAAACAGTACACTGGAAAATGCGTTGACGAAACTCTTAAAAGACAGGAAAATATCGTTTTTTATACAAAAAGAACAAATATTATTATTGGAGATTTCAGATAAAACGGTTTCACAGGAAAAAGAGCGATTCATAAAAGGTGTAGTTTTAGACAGCAAAGGCAAACTTCCTATTCCTGGAGCAACCATTTTGATAAAAGGAACTTCAGCTGGAGCTATCAGTGACAGTAACGGAAAATTTGTTTATTTACTGAAAGGCAACGACATACAAAATACGGTTTTAAAAGTTTCTTATTTAGGGATGAAAGCGCAATCCGTTCGTGTGGGAAACTCTTTTGATTTTATTTTCAATATGGAGCAAGTCACAGATGAATTAGAGCAAGTTGTGATTACTTCCTCTTACGGAACTAAAAAATTAAAAGAGGAAATCGTAGGGAGTATCGCTACTTTGAACGCTAAAGATATTGCCGTGGAGCAAGCCTCTGAAAGTATCGATAAAATTGTGGGCGGTCAAATAGCAGGAGTATTGATTGAAAATACTTCCGGGATTGGAGGTCCTGTTAAAATTAATATTCGTGGACAAGGAAGTCTGAGTTCGCTGACTAATTCTAATTTAGGAACGTCTACACAGCCTTTAATCATTGTAGATGGAGTAATAATGAGTGAAGAAGTAGGTATTGATAGTCAGTTTTTTGATGCAAATGGTACTTTTTCTGAAAATTTGTCCAATCCTCTTGCCCAAATTTCACCGGAGAATATTGAAAGTTTTACGGTACTAAAAGATGCTGCTGCAGTAAGTATTTATGGCGCTGACGGTGCAAATGGTGTCATTCTTATCACAACCAAAAAAGGAAAAAAAGGAAAAGTAAAATTCGGATTTTCTAACCAACTGGGGATTTCCTCAGCTATCAATCCTATTAAATATTTAAGTGGTTCCAAATACAATGATTTGAGGAATGAATACTTAAAAAATAGTCAAACAAATTACACAACGGTTCCGTATAATGGTATAAATACGGATTGGTTTGATTTGCTGAACGTTGCAGGAATTTATAACAAATATAATTTTAATGTTTCAGGAGCCAACTCTAAATTGTCGTATCGCACTAGTTTGAGTTACCTTACCATTGATGAGCCGCAAAAAGGGAATAAGACAAAACAATTAAACGCCGGTATAAATCTGGGTTACCGCTTGGATAAATTTGATTTTGGCCTGTCATTGAACCCTAGTTACATTCAGAAGGATGCACCAAATATTTATTACAGTTATGCTTTTGTTCCTACTATATCGCCCTATAATGCGGATGGAACGTTTGCAACTGTGGGTGTTTTAGGTTTAGGAAATCCATTGGCAGCCATCGAACAAAATAAAAATATTACCGATAGTTACGGTCTTTTAGGAAGTTTGAATGCCTCTTATGAATTCAGCGATTTTTTACGTTTTTCTACGCTTTTCGGAATAGATTACAAAGACAAAACGCAGGACAGGTACTTTTCCGGTGCCAATGAAAGCGGACAATACAACGGTTCATTTACCTTGGAGGGGATGCAATACCCAAACTGGGGAAGACGTCTTTTAAACGAAAGAAACTCTACTAAATGGAACTGGCAAGGACAAGCTTTATTCAATAAAACATTGAATTTAGACCATAACATTGATGGGATTTTGGGTTTCGAATTGTCCAATGACAAAGCTAATTTCAGTTATTCCTCCGGTAGAGGTTTTGTCAATCCAAATGGGATAAATAATGTTCAAGATGCAATTCGAGATGATGATCCGTTGACAACCGTTGATGAAACATTAGCTAATCAGACGTTTGGCGATGATATCAGTTATAGTTCAAGAGTCTCTTTCTTTTCACAGTTTAACTATAATTACAAAAAGAGATATTACTTTTTAGGGAATTTCAGGAGAGATGAAAGTTCCGTTTTTGGTGATGATACCAATGTTGCTTTAAATGGTGGAGCAGGATTGAGCTGGATTGTCAGTAATGAAGATTTTATGAAATCGAGCAAAGGTATTGATTTATTAAAATTTAAAATCAGTTATGGAACAACCGGGAATTCAAGAATAGGATCGTATCGTTCAAAAGGGCTTTACATTTTGAGCCAAAATGGGTATAATGGTGCTGAAGGTTCCTTTCCAAGTGAAGCGCCAAACGGGCAACTGAGTTGGGAGAAAAATACAAAGTTTAACGCGGGTGTCGATTTTAATTTCTTAGGAAGAGTAGAATTGTCCTTGGAATATTTTTATGACGATTTAAAAGATTTGATAACCAGTAGAGACATCCCAACCGAAACTGGTTATAGTTCCATTCAATTAAATGCAGCCAGTATGTACAATAAAGGAGTGGAATTTTCAACTCGTATTAAATGGTTGCAGAGCGATAGTTTTAAATGGACAACATCCTTTAATATTTCTACCATTGAAAATAAAGTAACGCAACTTGTAGGTTTAGGCAGTGAATTTTCTACTTCAGAAGTTGCTCTTGCTCAAAAAGTAGGATACAGCACCTCAACAATTTGGGGAATAAAATGGGCAGGTGTTGATCCTGCAACCGGTAGAGATTTGGTAGAGAAAGACGGGCAAATATACGATGCGGCTACTTATACAAGCTTATTTACTGCGGCTGATTGGGTGCCTATTGGAAATAACCAACCTAAAGCTTACGGTGGTTTTAATAATAATTTCACCATCAATAATGCGATTGTTTTATCCATAAGAGGAGCTTTTCAATTGGGGGGAGATTATTTAGTGGATAACAGTCTGATCTCAAAATATAACATTACCTCTAATAGAAACCTTTCGGTAAATGCGTATGATTATTGGAGAAATCAAGGAGATGTAGTTTCACAGCCTTTGGTAATCAGTAATACAACGCTGATTCCAAATTTGAGCAAATTTTTATATGACGCCACTTATTTAAAAATCAGCAATATTAATTTAAGCTATAATGTTCCTATCAAAAAGACTTTTTTAGACGCATTATCTGTTTTTGTCGATGTTTCGAATGTGGTATATTGGTACAAAGACAAAAGCCCGGCCGGAAGGAACGGTATACGTGAATTTAACTTTACCTATCCACAAGCACGAACAATTTCTTTAGGGTTTAACACTAAATTTTAATACGATGAACTACTATAAAACAACATATAAGTATCAATTAGTAATGGTTTTATTTGTTCTTTTTGCATTGCAGAGTTGCAGTGATTTTTTAGAACAAGAACCCGGTTCCCAAACCTCGATTACCGAACAGTTATCCACAAAAAAAGGGATGTTAAACGCTTTGAATGGTACTTATGGATCGCTTGAAGCAAATGTAAGAGGCGAACGATTTGCGGTTTATGCTGATTTACAAGGTGGGAATCTCAAGTTTACACCTACGATAACTGGTAACAGCAGAGGCCAGATTACTATACCAATAAATCTTGAAAATGTGTATTCGTTCCAAGACCAGGCGCTTGACAGTGATTTCACTACTTTTTATGACGAAAGTTATGATGTAATAAATCAAACCAATTTAATCTTAGAATACGTTGATGCTTTACCAGACGCAACTGATGTTGAAAAAAAACAAATCAAGGCCGAAGCTTTAGCAATAAGAGCCTATTCTCTTTATTTGTTAAGTTTAATTTACAGTCAGGCTGTAGGAAACACTTCTCCAGATGCACAATTGGGAATTGTCTACAACAAAACAAGTTTATCGAGTGGCATTACGTATCCCAAAAGAGAAACTTTGACAACCACTTATTCTCTAATTATTGAGGATATCAACGCGGCTTTGGATAATTTTTCGGATAAATCGCTGTTAACAGGACCATCATATTCCTTTTTCAACAGTACAAATGCGAAAGCATTATTGGCGCGAGTATATCTATCTAAAAACGATTGGCAGAATGCTTTTGCAACTGCAAACGATGTTATTTTAAATTCGGGAGTTTCATTAACGCCAACTGAAAATTATATCTCACAATGGGAACAAACTAATGTTCCAATTGCTGAAAATATGTTGGAGTTTTCTATTCCCAGAGATAGCGGTGGCGAAGTTGGAGGTTCTTTATCCAGTTATTTTGGGTATTTCTCCAATACAAATTACAATAAATACGTGGCTTCCCAAGATTTATTAGGACTTTATGAATCCACTGATATTAGAAAGCAATTGTTTTTAGAAAAAGCACTTCCTACCCTGATAAATGGCGTTTTTGTAAATGTCAATTATTCTTTTACCAAAAAGTTGCAGGACAATCCCGGATATTCCGCCTTTAGATTAAGCGAACTCTATTTAATTCGTGCTGAAGCAGCCTTTGAACTTGGAAATTTAGAAACTGCCAAAAACGATATCAATACTATTAGAGCTAGAGCAAAAGCGACTCTGTTGACCACAACTGATAATTTAGAACAAGCTCTGTTATTGGAACGAAGAAAAGAACTTTGCTTTGAAGGACATTTATTTTTTGATTTGGCCAGAAGAAATAAGTCTGTATCAAGAAACGACGGATGTTTGTCGCTAAACTGTAGTTTGGATTATCCGTCTCCAAAATTTGTATTGCCAATTCCAAGAAAGAATATTAATCTTAATTCAAACTTACAGCAAAATGAATCCTATTAAAATTATATCGATAGCCGTTTTGATCCTAAGCCTGTTTACTGCTTGCTCAAAGGATGATTATCAATTAAGTTCAAATGCTGTAGATCCATTTGTACGGTTCAATGTATTGTTGAGCAGCAACAACGTACCGCTACAATATCCTGCGGTGAACAGCGCATTAGTTCCGGTAAGCAGTTACAAGAATACATCCGTGAAAACATTGAAAATTCCAGTAACATTAACGTCGCCTACATTGAAAAAACCTGTTTTTGTGACCTATAGCATAACAGGAACAGGAGATAGCAATAGCTTTATTGTTAAGCCATTGGACCAAATCTCATTTATGGGTAATCAACTTACGGATACTATATATTTGTCTTTCGACAAAAGATGGAGTACGAAGCAAAAGATTACTTTAAAACTTGAAGAAAGCTCAGATCCCGCTATTACTATTGGAAATTTGAATACTGTAGCTCCCAATAATAGTTTCGAAGTAAATCTTGATGAGGTAAAAACAACCTACACTTTTCCGATAAACAGGTTTGAAATAAAAGGCGAAATAGGTGCAGAAATCGTATTTAAAGTCGATTTTCCTAACGGTTTTATACCTTCAGAGATTAATGATAATACAATGTTTGAGTTTTTAAATGGTTTTAATTATTCATTAACGCACGATGATTTTGGAGAAAATAGAAATAGCGTAACCTATCGTTTGAAACTTTTAGAAAATATAAAAAATGATGATGTTTTTTATCAAACTAATATTGCATTAGTCAATTTAGATATGTACACGACAACTGGAAATACGGTTCTTCAAATCGTGAAACCTATTAAATCAATCCGAGATACGGCGGCAAATACAGCTAGAAATTTTTATGATTTATCCAATCCATTTTACCTGACTTACGGAGAGAATTGGTTTGATAGAAGTGGCGTGTGTGCGTGGCAGACTTTTAATGCATTTACATTTCCTGTGGTTGTTCCTGCTGGTTCAGCAAACGCCATTTTATACAGTGATAAAGGAACTCCAAGTACAACAGATGATGTGTACCATCATGCTTTTAAAATTGGGTTTAATGTTACTACGGGGACTAATACAACGAATTCTTTCGGTTTGAAACGATGGTTCTCTAATGAAAGTATTTCAGCCGCAAATTCTCCGGGATTTAATATTACTTCGGCGCTTGAATTTTTCCCTGAAAATGGAAATAGTAAAACAAAAGGTGCTGTTTTAGTAATTCCGCAATATATTACCATTGCAGGTACAAACGGTAAAAATTACAGCATTGGTATTTCCGGTAGCGGAACATATAGAGAAGTTAGTGCCGGTTTATTTGAAATTTCATTCGAATTAAAAGCGACAAATTCGGCTCTTTTTGGCGGAACTGTTTCCTCACAATATAAGATTTTCAATAACAGAATATATCCAAAACCGGCACCAATAACTCAGAGTTGTCTCAAGGAAATTAGTTTATAAAATTTTTAATAGTAGTTACAAATGAAAATAAAACACATCATACTTCCGATCGCCTTGTTGATTTTTTTGTCCGCTTACAAAACAGACGAAGAAAACGAATATATTGACATACAAGATTTAAGGCAACTCTATTCCAGCGGAAATCCAGCGTCATGGCCAAAACCTACTTTGGACAAGAGTATAGACAAAACCACTTTTCAAGATATTGGACCACTACCAGAAATGACGTTTCCAGAGTACAATAAATACTCAAAAGAAAAGGCATTTTTAGGTAAAACATTATTCTTTGATCCCCGATTATCTGTCAGCGGACAAATCGCATGTGCTTCTTGCCACAATCCTGAATTGGGCTGGACGGATAATCTGACGCGCTCTTTTGGTCATAACCGACAAAACGGAAAACGAAATTCCATGACTATTTTAAATTCAGGTTATGCCAAAACATTATTCTGGGATGGGCGTGCTTCCAGCTTAGAAGATCAAGCGCAATTTCCTATTGCAGATCCATTGGAAATGAATGAAAAGTTGACCATTGCCGTAGATAAAATCGTTACTGTAAAAGGCTATGGTCAATTATTTACAGAAGCTTTTGGTGACGAAAAAGTTACTTTGCAAAGAATTCAATATGCGATTGCTACTTTTGAACGCACTATAAAAAGTCCAAAAAATAAATTTGACCATTTTGTCAGCGGAAAATCGGAGGCGTTTACGGATCAGCAAGTAATGGGATTGCATTTGTTCAGAACCAAAGCGCAATGCATTAACTGTCACAATACGCCTTATTTTAGCGACAATCAATTCCATAATGACGGACAATCATTGTTCGGGACCAAAGATGAAGATTTTGGTCGATACAATGTTACGGGAGACAAAAAAGATCTTGGAAAATTTAGAACGCCAACTTTAAGAGAGGTTGCCAATACAAGACCTTGGATGCATCACGGACATTTTCCTAGTTTACTGGATGTGGTTGAGTTTTATAATTTGGGAAATCCTGCTGCTATTCAAAAAAAATATTTAGGAACAGCACGCGATTCTTTGATTCCTGTTACTTCTCCAATTCTTAAAAAATTGGATTTAAACAGAACCGAAATCAATGCACTTTTAGCTTTTATTGAAACACTAAGCACACCAAACGGGCGCATTGCAACAACAAAAATGCCCGAGTAAGAGTTTATAAAAGTATATTTCAAAAATCATCATTAGCGCTAACAATTTTATAATAATCTTCAATAAATTTGTTAGACTTCTCAAGATTGCTGATTACGAAGAAGACCAATCTATATTTTGATGAGTCTTCTCATTTTTAATATCTTTATTAAGTTGGACATACTAAGTTAAACTGGTTATCTGCTTACGAATAAATTTAATATTGTCATTGACTTTATTAAATGGATGACAGCATACTCAAAAGCTTCAAATCTTTTAAAAAAAGGTTCGAAAATTGTCCCGACAGGGTCTCTAATTTACTTTATTTTTATATTGACCATGATTGGATTTGAACCAAATTAATTTGATTTACAACTTTCTCAATTTCTTCAAATCCTGCATAAAATGGTTCGTAAACAGTCCCGTATGGACCACCAAAAATTACAAACCTCCAAAGTCATTTGATTTTGGAGGTTTTTTTTTGGTTTGAAAAATAGACTAATATTTTATAAAATCGCTCAACACCATTGATTACTATAATGGTAGGTTCGAACTGCTTAAGATTCTAAGACATAATCCAATAACAATAATAGTTTTTTACCCCTACTTTTTTTTTGTCTTTTTAGGATTAATTCTTAATTAAGAATTAACTATCAACGAGACAAATCACAAAACTTGTTTTTTTCTCTTCATTATTAAATGCCAAATAACCACCATGCGCTTCTAAGATACTTTTGGATAATGTCAATCCAATTCCTGCGCCTTCTTTTCGAGTTGTGAAAAACGGAAGGAATATTTTACTTTCTATTTCTTTTTCGATACCTTTTCCGGTATCGGTAATCATGATAAAAATTCTCTTTTCTTTGACTTCTGCCGATATAATAATCTGTTTTTTTTCTGCGTTTGACAAAGCATAAATGCAATTCGTAAAAAGATTAATCAATACTTGCTCCATCTGTTGCGGGTCAATATGGAGTCTTCGGTCGAAAGTAATCGAGTTTATGACTTCAATTTGTTCTTTTTTAAACAACGGACTCATGATTTGAAAACTGTTTTCAATTAACTTTGACAGTTCAATTACTTCTTTTTTGGGAGAAGGCAACATGGCCAGTTTGCGATAACTTTCTACAAATTGCTGTAAATGGTCGCTTCGTCTCAACATTGTGGCAACACTGCTTTTCATATCATCTAAATCTTCTGCCGAAATGGTTTCCTGCTGTACCAATTCCTGTAAATTCTGTGAAAGCGACCGAATAGGAGTGATCGAATTCAAAAGCTCATGAGAAATGACCTTCATTAGATTGACCCATGCCTCTTTCTCTTTCTTCTCTATTACATTCTGAATTGAATCCAGTAAAACGATGAAATAATCTTGGTTGAAAATTTCACTTCTGGAAGTCTGCATCACAAATGTTTGGGTGTCTTGTTGATTAACACGTATTTCTAATGAAGTTTTAATTTCCTGAAAATCCTGCTGTTCAATAATTTCACATAAGGCAGACAAATGATTTTTTAAATACTTCCATTTGGAGACTTTAGGCACATCAAAATGCTTAGAAAAATAGTCATTCATCAAAAAAATATTCCAGTCATTTCCGTCTTTTTGCAGAATAATAATTCCTGTTTCGATAGTATTTAGAATAGAACGATACACTATATCTTTTGAAACCTGATCGTTTTCTTTGCCTTTCAGCGTTTCATACAACTTGAATAAACTAGAATAATTATGATACGATTTATGTTTCGAAAAATCCGATGTGAAATCATTTTGTAAAATAGAGGTAATCGTTCTATCATAAATCAAAAAGGCTTTTTTAATATAAAAATACATTTCGACTATGAGAAGAAAAAGTACAAGAAGCCCAAAAAGTGCTGAAAAAAGTAATCCTTTTTGAAAAATAAAGATGGAAATTCCAGCAACGGAAAGAATAAAAATTAGTCTAAGAAAAAGGAGTTGGTAAGTTTTCAAGGATCTAAACATATTAGTTGATGTTATATTTTTCTAACCGTCGGTACAATGCACCTCTGGATAATCCTAGTTCTTCTGCAGTTTTACTAATATTGTTGTTGTTTTTTAACAGGATTTTCTCAATAGCCGTTTTTTCTACCGCCGAAAGTTGAATATCATTTTGATTGTCTTCGTAAATTGTGATTTGCTCTAAATCTAAATCCGAAACGCTAATGTAATTGTTCTCACAAAGAATCACGGCACGCTCTACTCGGTTTTCCATTTCTCGAATGTTTCCGTTCCAAGAATGCTTTATTATTTGTTCCAATGCTTTTTCGTCAAAAATAATTTCGTCACGTCCATATTTTATGATCATTTTTTGCAAAAGATAATATGCCAAAGGGATTTTATCTTCGTCTCGTTCTCTTAATGGGGGCAAAACTATTTCCATAGTGTTGATGCGATAATATAAATCTTCACGGAAGTTTTTATCCATAACTTCTTGTTTTAGATTCATATTAGTAGCTGTGATTATGCGAACATTTAAAGGCCTTGCTTTTGATTCTCCTAATCGGGTTACCATTTTAGTTTGAATTACCTGCAAGAGTTTAGATTGTAAATGCAATGGAACGTTTCCTATCTCATCCAAAAAAATAGTGCCGTTTTGAGCCATTTCAAAACGTCCTGGAGTATCAACTTTTGCGTCTGTAAAAGCACCCTTGGCATAACCAAATAATTCGCTTTCAAAAATATTGGAATTTAAAGATCCCAAATCAACGTGAATAAATGGATTATTTTTTCTCTCCGATTGCAGATGAAGATGATAAGATAAAACAAATTTTCCGGTTCCGTTCTCGCCAAGAATTAAAACATTGGCATCGGTTTTGGCCACTTTATCAGCCAGAGAATAAGCTTTTTTTATAACATCTGAATTACCAACAAAAAATTCGTCTATAATCTCGATATTATTTGATTTTTTTTGCTCTTTCCGGCTTTTATCAACTGCTTGCTTAACAACGCTAAGCAATTTTTCATTTTCCCAAGGCTTTAAAATATAATCAAAAGCACCAGCTTTTAAACCTTCTACAGCCGTTTCTACTTTACCAAAAGCGGTCATCAAAATAACGACAGTTTTTGGCGAAAGCATTTTTATTTCTTTTAATAAATACAAACCTTCTCTGCCGTCCTCAAATCCTATTCTGTAATTCATATCGAGCAAAACGACATCAATATTGTTTTGTGATAATAGTTCGATTACATTTTTAGGGTTATTGAGCGTATAAATATTTTCAAAATGCTTTTTAAGGAGCATTTTGGAAGCAAAAAGAATGTCTTCTTGGTCGTCTATGACTAATATGGAGGCGTTGGTCTTTTTCATTCTAACGTAATATCTGTATTTTTTTATTCAGAAAATGGAATCATTGTTCAGTTTCGGACAAATAGTGTTCAATTACGGACACCGTATAAATTTTATTAAAATTAAAAACTTAATAATAAGGTCATTACATTTTTTAATTTTCTGGTACGATTATCCTAATAGACTAGACAAATAATAAATAATGGACACTACAATCATACGTAAAACTAACAAAAATAAGTATCTTTTAATTGCTTTGCCAATTATCTTACTCTTCGGGTATTTTGTCTTTTCATCTGCTACTAAAAAAAGAAGTTTAAACGTAAAAAAAGTTGAAATTACTATTAAGACCGTAGAAAATAATTTTTTCGAAGATTTTATGTCTTTTCAGGCAAAAGTAGTTCCTTTAAATTCAATGTTGATTAATATTATAGAAGGTGGAGCAGTTCAGGAAATATTTGTTGAAAACGGAGATATGGTTGTAAAAGGACAGCCGTTAGCGCGCTTGTATAATCCTAATGCAGAACTGGCATACATGCGACAGGAAACAGCGATTATCGAACAAATCAATAATTTGAATAAAGGTAAACTTGATTTAAGAAATCAGGAACTGAATTTAGAAAAAGACTTGATTGGGATAGAGCACGATTATCTTGATGCTAAAAACTTATTCGAATTGAACCAAAAACTTTTTGACAAAGAAATACTTTCTAAAAACGAATGGATAAAAACTCAGGAAAATTATCGTTTTCAAAAAGAGCGCATGAACATCATCAAAAAAAGTGTCAAAAAAGAAAAATTGGCAAATCAAGTCCAGATTGGACAATTGAATCAATCCATTGGTTTCATGAACAAAAGTTTGGATATTTTGAGAATGAATAAAAAGAATTTCCTAATCACAGCGCCAATTTCTGGAAGACTTTCTTCCTTTGAACCTATACTCGGGAAAACCTATGTGCAAAATACAAGTATTGGTTCTATTGATGACAGGAAAGGCTATAAATTGATAGCCGATATCGATGAATTTTATTTGGATAAAATTGAAGAGCAACAAAAAGGAACAATAGATTTTGAAAACAAATCCATCGTAGTTGAAATAACTAAAGTGATTCCTGAAATTAAAAACGGAAGGTTTCAAGTCGAATTGGATTTTGTTTCATCTGAAAAATTAGATTTAAAGCAGGGATTGAGTTTTGGCGTAAAATTAAACCTGTCAGAAAAAAATAAGACGTTAGTACTATCTAAAGGAAGCTTTAACGAAGAAACCAGCGGGAAATGGATTTTTGTAGTCAAGGGTAACAAAGCAGAGAGAAAAGCAATCAAATTGGGTCGAGAAAATCCATTATATTATGAAGTACTCGGCGGATTGAAAGCAGGCGAAAAAGTAATTACCTCATCGTATAAAGACTATAAAGAAGTCGAAGTTTTGAATTTAGAATAAAAAAAGTAGTGAATAATTAATTTAGATAAAAATAGCATCAATCAAAAAACGAATAGTATGATCACAATTAAAAATCTTTCAAAAGTATTTAGAACCGAAGAAGTGGAAACAATGGCATTGAGTGAAGTTTCACTTACCATAAATCAAGGTGATTTTGTTTCGATTATGGGACCGTCGGGAAGTGGAAAGTCCACTTTATTAAATATTGTTGGGTTGCTAGACAGTGCTTCGGGTGGGAGTTATCAGTTACTTAATCAAGAAATGATTGGGCTGAAAGAGAAAGAAAAATCGAAAGCCAGAAAAGAAAATATTGGCTTTATTTTTCAGAATTTCAACCTGATCGACGAATTATCAGTTTATGATAATATTGAATTGCCGTTGATTTACAGTAAAGTTCCATCCTCTGAAAGAAAGAAAAAAGTAGAAGCAATAGCTGATAAATTAGGAATTTCCCACCGATTGAAACATTATCCTCAGCAACTTTCCGGAGGACAGCAACAGCGTGTAGCTGTGGCAAGAGCCTTGATTAACGACCCAAAAATTATTCTTGCCGATGAGCCTACTGGAAATCTGGACAGTAAAAACGGAAATGAAGTAATGGAACTTTTAACCGATTTACATGCCAATGGAGCCACAATCCTGATGGTGACCCACTCTGATTATGATGCTTCCTTCTCGCAGAAAACGATTCTTATGAAAGATGGAGTTGTCATTTCTGAAAAAATAAATCAAAGAAATGTAGATGTTTTTAAAGTATAAAAATGATAACCATTCTCATATCAATCATCACAATCATTTTTGAGTTGCTTTGCAAAATAATTTTGTAAACGTCTCAAACTTCATCAATCAAAATTAAATCAATCAAAAAGTATGATACTCAATTGGATTAAAATATTTATTTATCACTTAAAGCAAAGTAAACTGTTTTCTTTTCTCAACGTTTTGGGTTTGAGCATTGGTATTGCAGGCGTGATTTTCGCCATTTTATATTGGAATGACGAACATAGTTACGATGCTTGGAATCCCAATAAAGAAAATGTTTTTTTGGTCGCTAATCAAATGAGCGAAAACACATTTTGGGCTTCAAGTTCAGCTCCAATAGGGGCTGCAATAAAAGAGAAAAGTTCAGAAGTAGAATCGTATTGTTATTTAAGTGGAAATTATGAAAGCGATCTAATTCGGTTTAAAAATAAAAAAGTGCAATCGAGTAAAATCGTATTAGCACAAAAGAATTTTTTTGAATTTTTCCCTTTTGAATTTGTAGAAGGAAACCAAAAATCAGCGTTATCAGATGAAAATAGTATCAGTCTATCGGAAGATTTAGCTTTGCAGCTTTTTGGAAAAGAGACTGCTTTAGGAAAAGAAGTTCTTTTTCAGAATAAAAAACTCACTGTAAAAGGCGTTTATAAAATGGATAAAAAATCTTCTTATAATCCTTCCGGTGTTGTTAATTTTATTGATTTAAGAATTAGAAAATCTATTGATCAATGGGGAAATTTTCAGTTTGTATTATTTCTTAAAGTTAAAAATCCTAGTAAAGTTTCGCTTATCGAAAATGATTTGCAAAAACTTTATTACGATAACATGACCGTTCGTTATGCTAAAGAAAACGGAATTACTCCAGTGCAATACATTGAAAAATATGGGAATACCAAACCCACTTTAGAGCCTTTGTCTACTATTCGGTTACATACTAAAACGGGTGGTCTAATTGAGGAAAATGGTAATTTTCAGTTTTTAATGATTGTGGTAGGATTATCTGTTTTAATTTTGATGCTTTCAATTGTAAATTACATCAATTCTGCAACAGCAAATGCTATAAAACGTGCCAAAGAAGTTGGCGTAAGAAAAGTTATAGGTTCCTCAAAAATTAATATAATTCAGCAATTTGTTTTTGAAACAGCAATACTATCGTTATTTTCAATTTTAATTGCTCTTGTACTTGTTGAACTGTCGTTACCTTATTATAATAATTTTTTAGATAAAACCGTTGTTTTACAAGGCAGTCAGTTTCATTTACAACTTATTATAATATTTATTATCACAGTTTGTCTGGCAGGAGTTTTTCCAGCAATATATGTTTCTAATTTTGAAACATTAAAGGTATTGAAAGGCAATTTTGGAAGAAGTAAAAGTGGCGTATGGCTACGTAACGGAATGTTGATTTTTCAATTTGCTGTTGCGACTTTTTTTATCATCGGATCCTATGTTGTTTATCAGCAAATAGACCATATTAATAAAAAGGATTTAGGTTTCAAGGCAAATCAAATTTTAAGTATTTCTTATCGTAATGTATATGGAGAAGAAATAACAGATAATTTTAGATTTGATCGCTACTTAACTATCAAAAATGAATTATTGCGCATTCCCGGTGTAAAACAAGTTGCAGCAGGTGGCTTTGCTTTTGGAGGATCTGCAAAATCAACAATAACATATCAATATAAAGATTTAAGTGTGGATGGAGACAATATTCCAATTGATTTTGGAATGTTAGAAATGATGCAAATAAAAATTGTAAAGGGGAGATACTTAAGTCCAAAATTTGCTCAGGATACTATTAATACGATGCTAATAAATGAAACTGCCGCACGACTAATAAAAGAGAAAAACCCAATTGGAAAAAAGGTAAATTGGAATGGTAAAGAGATAATTATCGTTGGAGTTGTAAAAGATTTTAACATAGGTAATCCAGCCGAAGCTATTCCTCCGATGTCGTTGTTCCATTTTAAAACAAATTCCTGGTTAACATTTGCTTTAAACAATATTTACATCGATGCAGATGCAAAAACTATGGATCAAACTTTGGCTGATTTGGAAAATTTTTGGCTAAAAAAAGTAGATCCTGATTATCCGTTTGCATTCGATTTTGTAGATAAAGAATACGAAAGATCGTATAGCAGTTATGTGAAACAAAAAAACCTATTCTCCATATTAAATATAGTGGTGATACTGATTGCGCTTTTTGGTTTATTCTGCCTCGCCTCCTTTTCTATCGAAAGACGCATGAAAGAAATTGCTATTAGAAAAACACTCGGTGCAGAAACGAATGTTTTACTAAAAGAATTATCTAAGCAATACATTGTTTATTGTGTTATAGGATTCTTGATTGCGGTATTTCCAACCTACTATTTACTTAATAAATGGTTAGAAAATTTCGCTTATAGAATTGACATTTCAATCTATCCATTTATTATTGGCTTTATTGCCTTATTGTCATTGACCTTACTTGTCGTTCTTTTAAGAGCGTTTCAAGCTACAAGAGTAGACGTTTTACAATACTTAAAATACGAATAATCATGTTGAAAAATTGGATAAAAATATTTATTTACCACTTAATGCAAAATAAATTGTTTTCTTTTCTCAACGTTTTGGGTTTGAGCATTGGTATTGCAGGATTGATTTTCGCCACACTTTATTGGAATGACGAACATAGTTATGACGAGTGGAATCCTGAAAGGGATAACGTTTATATGGTTATAAATACTTTGAACAACAATAAATGGCCTTATACAGCTGCTCCCATAGGACAATATCTGAAAAATGATCCTAATGTAGAAAGTTACAACTACAGCTATAATTGGTATGATTCAGATTTGTTTATTTACAACGGAAAAAAGCAAAAAATAGCGAAAGGATTTAATACTCAAAACAAATTTTTCGATTATTTCCCCTTTCCTTTTATTTTCGGAAATGCTAAAAATGCTTTAAAAGATGATTCTTCTATTGCTATTTCTAAGAAAATTTATAATACTTTTTTTAACAAAGAAAACCCAATAGGTAAGCAAATAAAATTTGGAGAAAACTTTTATACCGTTAGTGGTGTTTATAAAAATGAAATGAAAAGCTCTTTTGCTCCTGATGTTGTGTTAACAGATAACTTTAAGAAAGTTATAACACAGAGTTTAGACCAATGGGAGACTTTTAATTTTTGTTTGCTTATAAAACTTAAGGATAATTCTAAAAAAGAGTTAGTAGAACGAAAAATTGAGCAACTTTTTATTGACAATGTTATTAAAGCCGAAGCTAAAGATGCTAACATTAGTTTAGAACAGCAAATAAAAAAAGATGGGATTGTTGCTATAAATTTAGAACCACTTAAAGAGGCTCGTCTCAATTCTTCATTAGTAGGAGGTTGGGGATATCCAGAAGGAGTGGGAAATTATCAATATTTAATCATAATGGCAGGATTGTCTATTATAATAATGATTCTTTCCATTATTAATTATATAAATTTAGCTACTGCCAGTGCTATTAAGAGAGCGAAAGAGGTAGGAGTGCGCAAAGTATTGGGTGCAAGTAAAAAGAATATCATATTTCAATTTATCTCTGAAACACTAATAAGTGTTCTTCTTTCTATTCTTTTGGCATTAGTAATTGTCGAGATTTCATTGCCTTTTTATAATGAACTTTTGGATAAGGATTTGAAAATTTATGGTAGTCAATTCTATTTACAATTGTTATTTATTTTCGGAGTAGTGGTTTTATTAGGAGGATTTTTCCCTGCTTTATATATTTCAAGTTTTAAAGCACAAAAAGTCTTAAAAGGGAATTTTAACAGAAGTAAAACTGGAATTTGGTTGCGCAACAGTATGTTGGTTTTTCAATTTGCCATAGCTATTTTTTTTATTATCGGTACAACGATTGTCTACCAACAGGTAAATTACCTAACCAACAAAAACCTTGGTTTTAAAGGTGATCAAGTTATTGAAATTGATTTTCTGAAAAAATTTGATAAACAATCTGATGCAAGTTATAAGAACGATTTTTTTCAGAACTATTTGGCAGCGAAAAATAGATTGAGTAGAATGAAAGGTATAAATCAAGTGTCTACCGCAAATTTCTCTTTTGGAAATGGCGCACGTTCTTCACGAGATTATGTGTATCAAAACGCTAGCATTCAAGGGTTGAACATGGCTGTAGATTTTGGAATGATGGAAATGATGAATATCAAACTAATAGAAGGAAGGTATTTCAATTCTCAATACGCTTCAGACACCATTAATAATGTAATGATTAATGAAACAGCTGTAAAAATATTAGGAATCAAACAGCCAGTTGGAAAAGAAATTGTTTCTGGTGATGGTGAGAAATTCAAAATAATCAGCGTTGTAAAAGACTTCAATTTAAGAGGACCTCAAGAAAAAAACTCACCAATGGTGTTTACGCATTTAAAGACAATGCCGTTAATGTTGCAAGGAGTAAATTCAATTTTTGTAAAAGTAAAGGGAGAAAATATTGAAGAAACGATGAGCGATATTGAACAATTTTGGAAGACTAAAGTTGATACAGAATATCCATTTTCGTATGAATTTGTAGATAAAAAATACGCACGATCTTTTAAGGAATATGTAAAACAAAAAAATCTATTCTCCATCCTGAATGTTGTTGTTGTTCTTATTGCCATTTTCGGTTTGTTTGCTTTAGCATCTTTCTCTATGGAGCGAAGATTACGAGAAATCGCTATTCGAAAAACCTTGGGTGCCGAAACCAATGTACTACTCAAAGAATTATCAAAGCAATACATAATGTTTTGTGCAGCAGGTTTTGTCATTGGCGTTGTTCCAGCCTACTTATTATTAGAAAAATGGCTCGAAAATTTTGCGTACCGAATTACAATTCAAATTTTTCCTTTTGCAATTGCTTTTCTGTCTTTACTGTTCTTAACATTAATAATTGTTTTGGCAAAAGCTTTTCAAGTAACCAGAATGGATGTTTTAAAATATTTAAAATACGAATAATTAAATAGATCCATACTCTTTTTATAACTAACCAAAACCCGAATAATGTTATTAAACTATATAAAAATATTCCTCTATCATTTAAAGCAAAACAAATTGTTTTCATTTCTCAATGTTTTCGGGCTAGCCATTGGAATTTCAGGATTAATTTTCGCATTACTGTATTGGAATGAAGAACAAAGTTATGATGCTTGGAATCCCGAAAAAGACAATGTGTATCAGGTTTTAGTGCAGTTAACAGGAATGCCAGTTTTTTCAGATTGTGCTTTATTCCTAAAACCTATTTTAGATAAAGATACTAATGTAGAAAAGGTAGTTTATGCTGACAGCTGGTATCAAAAGGATAAAATTATCTACAAAGGGAAGAAAGAAATAGTTGATAAAATTATTAATGTTGAGCCTGATTTCTTTTCTCTTTTTCCATTTGAAATTATTAAGGGAGATGTGGTTTCGGCATTAAAAGATAATTCAAGTGTTGCTATTTCAGATGTGATTGCTAAACGAGTTTTTGGTGACGAAAATCCGATTGGTAAACAAATAACATGTTTGGATCAAATGTTTATAGTGCGCGCTGTGTATCATACTCCAGGGAACTCTTCAATTGCTCCAGATGTTATAATGAATAAAATGACGCAGTTCAAAAGTGAAAATACGACAGGACCTTTTATATTCAAGTTACTTCTTAAAATTAAAGATCCATCAAAAATTGCGAATACTCGAAAGAGTTTAGAGAAAACTTACAACCAAGATTTTGTTCGGAGAATTGCCAAGGAAGAAGGTTTTACTTTAGAAGAAATGGCTAAGAAAATGGGTGATTTTAATGTAGTTATAGAGCCACTTTCAAAAGCAAGATTACATTCTATTACAGATGGATATCCAGAACGGAGAGGAAATTATCAGTTTTTGTTGATTATGGTTGGGTTATCTGTTTTAATTCTCATTCTTTCGATTGTAAATTATATCAATTTGGCTACAGCGAATGCGGTTAAACGTGCTAAAGAAGTTGGTGTTCGTAAAGTTGTGGGGGCTTCAAAAGGTACTATTGTTATTCAATTTATTTTTGAAACTGCTCTAATAAGTTTGTTTTCGATTTTACTAGCATTAGTTATTGTTGAGTTGGCTTTGCCGTATTACAATGATTTTTTAAATAAGAGTTTACGAATAGTTGGTAGTCAGTTTTATCTGCAATTAATTCTGATTTTCTGTATTACAGTTTTGGTAGCAGGAATACTTCCAGCCGTTTACGTTGCTAATTTCGAAACTTTAAAAGTTCTCAAAGGCAATTTTGGAAGAAGTAAAAACGGAATCTGGTTGCGTAACGGAATGTTGATTTTCCAGTTTACGGTGGCTACTTTCTTTATTGTTGGTTCTTATATTGTGTATCAGCAAATCGATTATCTAACCAATAAAGATTTAGGTTTTAAAGGAGATCAAGTGATTGAAATTAATTTGAATTTTCCGGATTCGGATTATGAAGTGGAAAACGTAGGGCAAAATATCTACAACAAATACAGTATAATAAAACAAGAGCTGGCTAAAATAAAAGGGGTAGAACAAGCTTCCACAGGATTGATTTCATTTGATGGTTCAGATGATTCATTAGGAGGTGTATTGTACAATGATGAACTTTTTAAAGCACGAACAATTGCAGTTGATTTTGGTATGTTCGAAATGATGAAAATAGAAGTAGTGAAAGGAAGGTCTTTTGATCAGAAACATGCTTCGGATACTATTACTTCTGTGGTGATTAATGAAACAGCACAAAAGTTGATGAACATGAAAGAGCCTATAGGAAAAGAACTAATTATCAAAGAACGAAAATTAAAAATCATAGGAGTTGTAAAAGATTTTAATTTATTAAGTCCTGAAGTTGAGGTGTCAGGGATGTATTTCTATCATCTTAAAACGGTAGATATTGCTCAAAATATTAATAAGGTTTTCGTGAAACTAAAATCGGATAATATTGAAAATACAATTACCGATATCGAAAAATTATGGACAAAAATGGATACTGAGTATCCTTTTAAATATGATTTTGTCGATAAACAATATGCAAGAACTTATGAATCGTATGTGAAGCAAAAGAATCTATTTTCATTGTTGAATGTAGTGGTAATTCTAATCGCTCTTTTCGGGTTATTCGCCTTGGCTTCGTATTCAATTCAAAGACGCATGAAAGAAATTGCAATCAGAAAAACGCTTGGAGCAGAAACCAATTTATTATTGAAAGAACTCTCTAAACAGTATGTTTTATATTGTGTCATTGGGTTTTTAATTGCTTTGTTTCCCACCTATTATTTATTGAATATGTGGCTTGAGAATTTTGCTTTTAGAATTGAAATGACCTTGTTTCCATTCTTTTTTGGCTTTATAATATTATTGGTTTTAACGTTAATCATTGTTTTGTCAAGAGCCTATCAAGCAACAAAAACAGATGTTTTGAAATATTTAAAATATGAATAAAAAAATTGTTTTTACGGTTGTCTTTTTAGCCTTTTGTGCATTGGCAAGTGCTCAGAATACTTCTTGGTCGCTCACACGTTGTATGGAAACGGGATTGCAGAATACTATTGAAATAAAAATCAGACAGCTGGAAATTAAAAGAACACAAAAATCACAAAATTCGGTTTTAAATCGAATGTTACCTACTGTCGATTTGTATGGACAGCAAGGTTATAATTTTGGTAGCACCATTGATCCTTCTACTAATGGAAGAGTAAGTTCTAATATTGAAAATGATAATTTCTATCTCAATGCCAAAACGAATCTGATTGATTTCAGTGCTTTTGCGAATGCTAAAAAAGACAAAATTAATATTGAGCAAGCCAAAGCCGAGAAAGAAGTTGCAGAAAACGAATATAAATTGCAAATTTTGGAAAGTTATTATCAAGTACTTTACATAAAGGAATTATTGAAAATCCAAAAAGAGCAACTCAAGCAAGCTTCTTTCAATTTAGACGGGGTAACTAAAGAAGTTGCTATTGGAAGTAAACCTCAAAGTGATTTGTATGATATGCAATTGAGCTTTTCGGAGGAAGAAAACCGAAATATGGAAACCGAACAATTGTATGATATTAAAAAAATACAATTGTTCCAGTTGATGAATATTACGGATGTGGCGACAGATGAAGTAGTATTAGAACCTTATTTAAAGGAACGAATTAAAGATTCTTTTAATGAGTTGTATAATCCTAAAATTAAACTTGCCGAGCTCAATTATCAAAACAGTTTGAAGTTGATCCGTTTAGAAAGAACAAGCAATTATCCCATATTGTCAGCCTATTATGGGTATTCCACTTTTTACTATAAAAATATTAAACAAGAAAATGCCAACACAGATTCTTTTTTCAATCAATTAGAAGATAATAAAAGTCAACAAGTTGGTATGCAGTTGAGTGTTCCAATTTTTAATGGCTTTAGGAACAATAAAAAAATCAGTGCATCAAAAATAGTAGGTGATAAGGCAAAACTAGTCATAGAACTGGAAAAACAATTATTGGACAAACAAGTTGTGTTAGAAGAACGAAACAAAAGGAATTATTCGCAACTTCAGCATAAATTGATGGAGAAGCAAATGTTTGCCAAAGCTTCTTTAGCCACTACAGAGGCTAAATTTATAAGCGGTAAAGTGGAAGCTGTTTTATATTCCTCAGTGAAAAATCAGTCACTTTCAGCTGATTTTGAAGTGTTGAAAAATAATCTTCAATTACAATACATTGACTTGAAAATAAATTTGTTAAAAAAGAATCAGTTGTAAAAATAAAGACTAATATTTAAAAGAATTTATAATCTAAAATAGTAACGATAACTTCTTCAAATCCTGCAAAAAATGGTTCGTAAACAGTTCCGTATGGACAACCAAAAATTACAAACCTCCAAAATTATTTGATTTATAAAGTTTTTTTTGGTACGAAAAATTGACAGATTATTTTATAAAATCTCTCAAAACCATTGATTACTACAATGGCAGGTTCGAACTGCTTAAGGTTCTAAGACATAATCCAATAACAATAATAGTTTTTTACCTCTACTTTTTTTTTGTCTTTTTAGGATTAATTCTTAATTAAGGAATTAATTATCAACCACACAAATTACAAAAGCGGTTTTTCCATAGTCATTTCTGCGCGCTAACTAGCCATCATGTGTTTTTACGTCGCTTTTGGGTATTGACAATTCAATTTCTACTACTTCAATATGGCTAATTGATTTTTCAATTTTCACATTTTTGATATTTTACGATCCAGAAGCATACCTTTTTTACTAATTCTTTCTCTATTTTCAATAGTGGAAAAATATATTCATATTCTATCTCAAAATTTTGCTCTATTTCATTGGTGTTATACCAATCTTATTAGTTTTTATTTCCTTTATATTCAATTTTTGACGAATCCCTTTACCAATTGTCGAGCATAATTTGAAAGATTGACAGTGATGTCTATCTAAAAAAATGCAAGTAATGTTTTCAAATTTCTTTTATTCTCCGCATTTATCACTGTTTTTCCATAATTCATTTGAAATTATAGTAAAACAATTAATATTATAAATCCATTAAGCTATTATTGTTTCTGTTTATTTTGATTTCTTTTAAACAATTTTCTAATAACATTGAGCAGCTTATTATAATAAATCCTTTAATGCAATATTTCTTTGAGGAAATACCATATATAATAGCATCTGATTTTGGGTCGGGGTCCTTAAACTGGTAAGCGTAATCAACTTCAATTTCATTATAATCGATTTTATATTTATGATTTCTAGCAGTTATAAAATCTTTTTCTGCAATAAAACTAATGTTATATCCTTGACAAATGAGTCCTTCCAGAGCTTCTGTCAAATTTGTATATGGATTCATGTTTGGTCGATTTTTCAAATTGATATGTCATTGAATTACTTCTGTAATCTCATTTGCATACAACTTTAAAGATAATCATTTTATCTACGTTGTGTACTTAAAAATCTATTAAGCGGCCCGTATAAGCAAACGTTTGGCTGGTTTAATTATCAGAAGAATCTTCCTGTCTAAAGAATAAAGTTTTGTAAAATCGGTAATTTTTCTTCAATATCAGCAATCATCAATACCATAATTTTCGAAAATTCAGCACCCTTTATTGTTTTTAATAAATTGGAATTTTGTATCACTTTGGGTTTAATTGTTGAACGAAGTTTTAAAGGTTTTATAAAAAAATAATGGTACAGCATAGTATAGTTGTGGTAAGGATTAGATTTGATTAACTGTATTTCTTCAGAATACATAACCAATCTGTCTTCCAAAAGCTTTTCTGTATCTTTAACATGTTTAATTAAATTATGATTTATAAGATAAAAAACTAATAATGAAACTAATTGATCCCATAATTGATTTTGTTCTTTGATATCGCATTTCTCCACAGTTATTAGGCAATTAAAAAAGAGAATTTCAAAACATCCTTTGGTACTTATTTTTTGAAATTTATTTATTTTTTCTATTTCGCCGAACGCAACGCAGAAATAAGACTGCGGGATATTATAAATTGAATTTAAATTTGTTAAAACTATATTTTGAATTATCTGATCGCTTTTATCAAACCATTTTTTTAAAACATACGGATCAAAACTACTATTTGAAATGGCCTCAAGATCCTTAACTATAGAATTAAAAATCAAATGTTGATTCATATTGTCTAAAAAAATCCATTCTTTCTTTTTATTACAATTTTCACCAGTCGTCGATTTAATTATGACTGAGATTATGCCATCATATTGAACAAAAAATACAGTGATAGAGTGTTTGATATTGGATCCAAATAATATTACATCATCTTTATTAGAACTTTCAATGAATAAATCTTTGTCAAGTTGTAAAAGCAAACCGATTAATATGGAAAATTTTGAAGTTATGGATGATTTTTTTTTTTAGTTTTATAGTAATTATTGTAAAAAAGAGTCATTAAAATGCCAATAATATAAATGATCCACATAATATTAAAATTTAAGTTTATAAAAGTAGTTTTTGAAATTAAAAAGGTGACGGCTGGTTTTTTGATACTGTCAAAATAGTACGATTAAAATAAGGAAATAGCGCTACTAGGAGGATTGTGAAAATCAAAAGTGTACAAATCATTTCATAATAGTCAATCGCATAACGGATGTGATTTTGAGCGTCAATAGCATTAATTAAAACTTTATTTGCAGCTTTGGCGGCATATCTGGGTGTTGCTCCATCACCTACTAGAATTTCTTTATATTTATTTACCGATTGCCAAGTGACTGGGTTTACATTAGAAATTTTTTCTTGAAAAGTATTGAAATGTTTGCTTTTAGAATATAGCTCAAAATAGTTCATTAATCCCACACTTAGATAAAAACCCAAACATCTCATAAATAAACATACACCAGCTGATGTTACTCTTAATTTTTCTGGTACAGATGAAACCATAAATATGATGGAGGGGGTCATTAAAATCCCCACTCCTAGTCCTTGAATCAATAAGGGAATATAAAAATTATTCTCATTAGCTTGTGTGGTAAAAAGAAAAATCATCCATACGTGATAAAGCAATAATAAACAGAATCCGTAAATCCATAATAGCCGAATGGGACGATGCTGCAATACAGAAACTGCTGAAATTATGACTCCAACTACAATTCCCAAAATATTTATTAAAGTGATATTACCTACATGAATTGGATCGAGTTTTAAGACTGTTAAAAAATAAGTGGTAGTAATGGAAAAAGCAAAGCGACAGATGTAAAAGATTGCAATTATTAAAGCCCCAACTTTAAAATTTCTATATTTAAAGACCTCTAAATCAAAATAGGGGCGCTTTAATCTGGACTGTCGCAGAATGAAAAGGCTGCCAAAGATGGCTATTAAAATGACACTCCAATAGATGCGGCTGTCTTCAATCCAATAATATTCCTGTCCGTAAACCATTATGAAGCCAATTAAACAAAGTGAAATGGCGTAATATAAAAAACTTGCCCAATCTAACTGATATAAAGGAAATTTAACATCTAATCTAACGTTATTCATGAATAATAACAGGAATACAAGACTCGGTAAGTAAGAAAAAATAGCGCATTTATAGAGCATATTAAAGTCAACGGAATCAATAATTTGAGCTGTGATAAAATTGTTAAATGGAATCATGCAGACCAGCATTCCGAAAAAAATAGAATAGCCAATAACTCTAGCTCTTTCCGTTCTTAAACGAGCATAAATTAGTGACAATGATAAATTTACGGTCATAGTAAATGCCATTCCCTGGATAAACCGAAATACAAACAAAATTCCTATCTCTTTTGTACCATAGCATATATATGAGCTAAGAATTTGAATTATCGTAATTGTAATAAAATATTCCTTTGCTGCCAAATATTTAAAAAAACGTCTTTCCAATGAAAAGAAAGAAACATAACCTGCATAAAATAAGGCTACTGAAAAATAAATGTCGTAGGTTTCGCCTCCCGTATTTCCGGCCGCTGCATTGATATTGGTCATTGGAAGAAAAAACAATACTAAGCTGGGAAGCAATACGATAAACAATGTTATTTTAATTAACCACTCCGGAACCCATTCTTTGAATAAAAATCCTTTTGGAAGCATTTTAATTTTGTTTTTTAGCAATAGAAACGTTGACATTCATTCCAGCCTTTAGTAAATCGGCTTCATTTTTTGAACTCGTAACTCTGATTCTAACCGGAACACGCTGCACAATTTTTACATAATTTCCAGTTGAATTATCAGGCGGAAGCAATGAAAAACTAGAACCTGTTGCCGGTGAAAAGGAAATAATTACACCTTTAAAAGTTTTATCGGGATAAGCATCAGCAATAAAACAAGCTGTATCACCTAGTTTCATCGATCCTATTTGCGTTTCTTTATAATTGGCAACAACCCATTTGTCTGTTTCTCCATTTACTATATAGGCCAAAACTTGTCCGACATCAATCATTTGCCCTTTTTCAATTGTCCTTCTACCCATAAAACCATCGTAAGATGCTGTAACTGCGGTATACGTAACATCTAATTTATGACGATCCAACAAGGCTTCAAGTCTTTTGATCTCTGCTTTGACAACTGCCTCCTGTGCTTTTGCATCATTAATTTCAGATAATGATGCTTGATATTTATCATTAGTTGCTTGTGTTTCTGCTACAGCAATATTGTAAGCTGCCTCAATAGTTTCTAATTTTTGCGGTGTTGCTGATTCCGCCTGAATTAATTTTTTGTATCGGCTGTAATCCAGACCTTGTTTTCTTAATTCGGCTTTTGCTACACTAATTTTAGATAAATTTACCTTAGCCGTTTTGTTAAGTGTCATGACTTTGCTTCGCCAAACTTCTAACTGTGCTTTTGCATTCAGCACTGCAGCTTCGGTTTGTGCTTCTTGAATTACATATTCTCTTTGGTCTATAACCAATAAAGTATCTCCTTTTTTAACAGGCTCATTTTCTTCAAATTTAATAGCAGTAATAAAACCTCCTGCTCTGGAAATTACAGGATTTATATATTCCTGAATCTGGGCATCATTTGTTTTTTCGTTCTTATAGATATCCCATAACGAAATGATACCCCAAATAATTAAAATTATGGTTATCATTATTGCAATCCAACCTGTGATTTTAGTTATTAATTTATCGGTAACGGTGTAAGTATTTCTGTTTTTCATTTTTATAGTGTTCCTAAAACGTTTTGAAGTTGGTAGTATTGAATTTGTGCTGCTATTTTTACTGAGGCAAAATCAAATTGACTTTGCAGTAATTTAATATCTGCATCTAATAAATCGGTAATGAGTGCCGCTTGATTAAAGTAGTTTTGTTTTACAATTCTTGCGTTTTCTGCTGATTGAGAAACATCATTTTTAGCAACATCAATTTTAATGAGTGATTCTTTAAAGCGTAAATAATTTTCATACACCTGTTGTCTTATTTTATCATCGGTATTGTGATGTTCTACTTCTTCTTTCTCTAAATTTAACTGTGCAGTTCTCACTTTTGGCTTGTTTATATAAAGCTCCGAAAGAGGTATCGAAGCTCTTACTCCAAAAATTCCAAGAGTATAATTGCTAGGGGAATAAGGGTATAAAAATATCTGAGGATTTGCCAAATAAAACTCACCATACATTCCAACTTTTGGTTTCACATTAGCTTTAATACTTTTAAGTTCTATTTTTCTTAAATCGACTGTCTTTTCTGAAATATGATAATCGTACGATTTTTTTTTTGCTGTTTTTAAATAAGTCTCATAAGACTGTAAGTCAAATAGGGTGGGATCTAATTCTTCATAAGGAGTTAAGATTTGCTGATCTGGCAACCCAATTAAAATATTCAATTTTTGATTGGCAATTGCAATATCGTTTTCAATTTTAACCAGCATCATTTTTTGATTTGATAATTTGAGTTCAACTCGCAAAACATCGCTTTTTAAAATCACTCCATTTTTATAAAGAGCCTTTATTTCAAGTAATTGTTTTTGCTGATTAAAAATATCTTTTTTCATTAATTCTTTAAAAACATAACTTCGTTGTAGATTTAAATAGTATACCGCTCCTTGTAGCTTTATCTCAGAAACAGTCATGTCTTGTTTTACTTTTGCAATATCGAATAGTGTCTTTTTCCTATCGATTTTTAAATTTAATTTCCCTCCATTATAAATATTTAGATACATATCAGTACTTACTTTATACAACCAGTGAATCACTTCATGCTGAGTTGGCGTACTAAAAAGACCATTTTCATAAACGGGAATGTTGGTAGCATATTCATAATTTCCTTTTAAACTAATTTCAGGAAGTCGCTCAATTTTGCTTTCTGAAATTTCTTCTTTAGCTATTTTTGTTTCCAAACTGTTTAAATGAATTTCCTTACTGTAAAGGATAGCATTTGTCCACATTTCATGAATAGATAATGATGTTGGTGTTTGGTTTTGAAGTAAATTATTCTGTGAAAAGAGAATTGTAGAATTTAATATGAATAAGAAGTAAATCAGTATTTTTGATGTATCGACAGGCATTATTATTGTTTATTTTAGATCACAAATATATAGACCAAAATGGCTTTACTGTTTATGTAAAATAGCCAATAAATTATTGATTCCAGCCAATTTTTGTTATTGCTTTTTTGATTTAAAAGTTGCGTTATTTTTGTCTATCTGAGAATATATCAAAATCAATTCTATTTGACAGCATTTTGTATATTTGCTGTAACACTTAGAATAAATAATTATTTTATGAGTCTAATAGCTTCTTTGCCCGATATTGATAATCTCGAATCTTCCGTTTTTGTAATGCATGAACGGTTTGAAAAATTAATTCCATATCATAGGCACACGAAGGGACAATTATCTTACGTAGAAGGTGGTTTGGCTTACCTGCAGATTAATGATAAACATTATGTAATTCCTGCTCGGCACTACTTTTGGGTCCCGCAAGGATTAACACATATTTTAAAAATTGGACATTCAGGTACTGTTTTACGCTCTTTATTTTTTTACACCCATGACGATGACAAACATTCTTTCTATTCAGAGGTCGGAATTTACCCCATCAACGATCTGTTAATGGAAATGATTAAATATTCTGAAACATGGGACGGTCATATCCTACCAGGTGAAAGCCAGTATAAGTTTTTATCTGTTATAAAAGACATTTTACCGGAAATCAGCGACAAAAGACTTCCCATTGCATTACCTTTTACTGACCATGAGCGTATGAAACCTATTTTAGAATGGATTGAAATTAATATAGCTGACGGCCATACGCTGCATAGTATTGGCAGTCGATTTGGTTTAAGCGAGAGGTCATTGTCACGTCTTTTTCAATCTACATTAGATACATCCTTTCTGCAGTATCTGAAATTATTGCGGATGGTTAAGGCAATTGAATTAATGTTACAAACAGATTTATCAATTAGCGAAATTGGATATGCCGTAGGATATGGCAGTCTGCCTGCTTTTAGCAATACTTTTTATCAATTAACTAATTTTAGACCTTCGGATTTTAAAAAGAATTTTTAACAAATTTTTAGTTTGCGAAAAAATGAATGAAATAGTTATCAAAAGAGTTTATGATTGGAAAGTAAAAGATGGAACATCGAATCTTAATAGATTGATTAGAGTTACGGTAGCATATAGAAAATTAATTTACAAATTGACGAATGGAACAAAGTAATATTACAGTCATCTACATTACCGAAATGGCTTGATCAAAAAGAAGAACGATTTGAAGAATTTAATACGTTAAATTCAGAAATTAAGCACCAGAAGAAGAAGTGAAACAATTTCGAATTGTAGCTCAAAAAAACCTCGGCCGCTAATATACTGGGCAAAAGAGGCAAAATTAATCGTATCATAATTTTAAAGAATTTTTTGTTTCAAATAAAATAAGTGGTTTAAGGTTTTAAAATAAATTAATTTTAAAATGATCTTCACTATTGTCCACTTAAAATAAGTTGAAAACCAGCTAATTTGAATCAAGTTCAATGATATTATTGTAATCTGATTTCATAAGCAATATATTTTTAGGTGTGTTAACCAGCAATAATACTGATAAGATTTGTAGAATTCCGTAGATTAAATAATTGATTTTTAAATCTTTTGCAATTATTGACACTAAACAATTAGATATTATTGCGATGTTAATTTGTATGCGCACAGCATTTTCTGTCATTCCCTAAAAGGTTTTAATCTTAAGATGTTGTTTAATGCATTTAAAGAATAAGATAATCGGCCAACGCTGCTTGTAAAGCAATGCGATTTGTTGAGCTGACAGGTCAAAACTATTACTCAAAAAGTTTATCATTTTGGAACCACTACATTTTTTTTGTTGGCTTTGTGTAATAATTTTCACTTTTCTTCAAGTGAAAATTAGGAATGATTTTACTAAAATTGGTTGACTTTTAAAAATGGAAATAAAAATCATTTCTTAGAGTTAACACATTAAAATTTTCTTCAAATCCTGCATGAAATGGTTCGTAAACAGTTCCGTATGGACCACAAGACAAACTCCATTAGAAATAATGGAGTTTTTTTATGCAAAATAAATGAGCTAAAAAGTACACAAATTTTATGTAAATGTAAGATAAGATCTTTTGAGCGTTAAGTTTTTTTCTTTCCAAACTTTTTGGTTACCATTGTTTTTTTACTTGTTCTTCGAACACCGACCTCTAGGCGAATTACTTTCATGAAGTACAGTCTCGGAATGTAAAAAATGTGCGGCGGCGGCTGAATCTTTCACTTTTACGGCACTGCGTTCTAACATTTCCGCTTCAAACTGAGTTAAGACACTTTCCCTTATTCCAGCTTTTTTCCATTGTGATACAGGTCGGCATTCTATTGAGATTCCTCGAGCGAGCGCGAGCGCATCCAACAATGCTTGATTCGCACCCTGTCCTTTAAACGGACTCATTGGGTGAGCTGCATCTCCAATCAGAGTTACTGGACCTCCTTTTTGCAGCAATTCTGATTGCAGTAAATCGCGGTCATATACGGGATAGCCAGAAATGTGGGCTTCCGGAGTTGCCACTAAAATCTGCGGGATGGGATCGTGCCACGGCGTTCTGCGACACGCTTCTTCCTTGAGTGCTTGTCGTCCTTGAGCACTTAACGCCTTAGCTTCTTCCTCGGGCAACGGGAAGCTAAGTTGCCACATCACAGAGTCTGATGTATAAGGCATTATGTAGATTCGCTCATTACCATTGGCGGTTTGAAATACAGTGGCCGAATCCAGTAGAGCATTGTTAACATTTACTACAGCATTCAAAGGACAAATACCCAAGATCACAATGCAACCTAAGTATCGTAAAGGGGTAATATCTTCACCAATCAGCAACGTTCGCACCGAACTGCGTATGCCATCGGCTCCAACCACGAGATCTGCTTTGCAGCTTTTCATCTTTCCATCTACTTGAAAGTTTAGTGCAACACTTTCATCCTCACATTTGTTAAAATCTATTAACTGGTGTCCCCATTGTACCGCATCATGTCCACCGAGTTGCTCCAGTAATGCTAATCGCAAAGATTGTCGTGCGATATGGACATTAGAATGTTTCGGAGACGTTTTCGCTACTGACGGCATCCACTTTCTCATTCCCCACTCCCCAATCACTTTTCCTTCTGCAGTATGCACCAAATGTCTTGTTGAAATCACTCCATCTTCTAATGAAAAAATACCAAATCCCTCAATCGCTTTGCTACCTTGTTGCAAAGTGAGTCCGTAGCCCTGAGATCGGGCATCGAAATTGCTGTCCCGCTCAAATAAGGTAAAAGGAATCTCGCGGTGCAAACAAGCCACAGCCAAAGCTATTCCGCCTATACCGCCACCTATAATAGCAACGTGAGGATAATTTTCTTTATCCGCTGTTGGAGAAATGATAGAAAGAACCAAACCGGATCCGGCACAGTTCAAGCAGGAGTAAAGATGGCCCTTCGGTTGCACAGGAGCTGTTCCTCTGCCTTCATTTTTATTAAATTGATCTAATGCCTGTTGGTAATGGAGTCGTACTTTCTTGCTGAGACCTCGACTCTTTTTGCCACGTCCCTGACAATCGGGACAAAATATCAAGCTTGCTTCTTCATTTTTCAATTTTTTCACTTCCTGTTTTATTTAAACTTTCTTTTGAGTGTTCATCGCCAAAAAAAACTCCACCGAAATAACTGATGCAGGATCTATTAGTAATGTAGTGATTATGATTTTCACTTCTTATATGTAATTTGTCGTATGAAATTTACATTTTTCGATGTTATGCAGCTTATGGAAATTACACAACTGTACTACAAAACGTAAAAGCGCAAAACTACTTTTTTCAAATAAAAATAAAAAGAATTGCGCATCGCTATTTTTTGAAATATTTTTTAAATCCTGAATAGAATAATTTGAGACTTGTTCTTTACAAATATAAAAACGGTAAATTATTAGAATATTTTTTAGTCTAAAGTGGCACTAATCCAATGTCAAAGCTCCTAAAATTTCTTCAGACATGAAAGGTCCGCCTGGATATTTCGCGGTGTAATCCAGATTCAACCATATTTGACCGCGTTCGTCCACGTGGTAATGAAGTTTGTTTTCATTGCTTTCATTTACAAATAGTATGTTTTTAATTAGAAAATTGACTTTTTCTAAATCAGTCAGAGATCCTATCAATATTTCTGGATAAATATGTCCAGTAGTATGAATTAATCTGGGAGTTCCACCAATAGATTTAATTGCGGCGGCCATTAGAATCGAATGATCATCACAATCTCCAGAGAAATAAAGTAAAGATTCCGTAGCCGTAGCGATATAATCACGTGCTTTTGGGTCACTTACATAGTTCCATCTGCTGTTGATTTCTTTAAAAACGGCAAAGCATTGTATTATGGTTCTATAATCCGAATATCCTTTTATGTCTTTAAAATGTTTGGTGGTGGCCATAACCGCAAAATTCCTGATTTTTGGATTTTGATATTCTATAGCATTGATAATTTTTGATTTATTGGGAAACGGAAGCAACTTTGCAATAATAATATCTTGCGGATATGGATTGTCTGACATGGTGTACATAATTGAATTGTAATCTTCAAAAACGCTGTTAAAGCCATAGTTACCAATTGTAGAACCGTAAACTAAAACCAAGAAATATAGAATGATACAAAATAAAATAATCGTTCTCAAGAAACGAAGGATGATTTGAATAACAACAATCATTGCCAAAAATAAAATTACTCTATCAATGTTCAGAAACCAATTGGGATTGATTAAATTCTGGTGAACAATGATAAATAATGGAATAGCAATTAATATGTTAAGGATAAAAATCATAACGTCATCCCAAGGTTTTTTAACCCGGAATCGCTGTTTAATACCCTGAAAATTAATTTCTTTTATTTTTATCATAGTAAAAATAAAAACAGTATTCTAGACTGTTTTCACAATGTCCTCAAAAGTACCTTTTTTATCGATAATTTTAAGTTGAAAAAGTTGATTTTGAACTTTGTTTAACATTTCAACTGATAATGATTTTTGTGACCAATGCGTTAACGACAACCATTCTTGGATATCTTCTATTTTTTGATGGTACCTTAAAGCCAAAGTTTTTTCAATACTGGGAATATCTTTGAATTCCTCTGTAGTTTGATTAATGATTGCTAAAATTTTTGAAATAAGGACTGGATTTTTTTCCAAAACTTCCTCACGAACCGCAATTACAAAACAAGGCCAAGGCGTTGGGCAATCAGCAATTCTTCTAAAAATGCCTTTATCGACTAATGGTTTGGTCATAAAACGTTCCCACATAAAATAATCGGCAGTTCCGTTTGTTAAAGCTTCAACAGCTCCATCTATGGTATTAACAATTTCGAATTGAAGATTATCTGTTTTCCAACCCTGATTATCGGCGTTGACATACGCCATTAATTGCGAACCGGAACCCAATCTGGAAATAGCCACTTTTTTATTTTCTAAATCAGATAATGTTTTGAAATTTGACTGTGCCGCCACGTGAATTCCCCAAATCAAGGGACTTTCTACATAAACTTGAACTATTTTACTTGGGTTTCCTGCAACGATATCTTTGACAATTCCTTCGGTTAAGATTACGGCAATATCTGTCTCTCCATCACGAAGCATTTGGCACATTTTGCCGGTTCCTTCTGGAACATCAGTCCATTGTAAATCAATATTGTCTTTTTCAAAATCTTCGTTCTCTATGGCTAAATGCCAAGGAAGATTGAAATGTTCCGGAACTCCGGCTATTTTTATAGTTGTCATTATAGGTTAGGATTTTTTAATTCATACCAATTCCAAGAAACGCCGTCCTCCATATATTGTTCGGTCATTTTCAGTCCAATTTTTTGTAATATTCTGTTTGAAGCGATATTTTCCGTATGCGCTGCTGCTTCCATAACTTTAATTTTCATTACATTAAAACCATAATTCAACCAAGCAAAACTGGCCTCACTAGCATATCCTTTGCCCCAGAATTTTTCGTTTAATCGATAACCAATATCGTAGAAATCAACTTTATTATTTACCATTTCGATGTTGTATTTTAACCCGGCCCAACCAATTAATTCATTAGTTTCTTTCAAAATAACAACAAATCGTCCAATGTTATTTTGAATGTATTGTGCTCTGACAAATTCAATGGAGGAATGTACTTCACTAATATCGGTTAATGGTTTGTTCCAAAGATATTGATGTACCTTAGGATTACTGTCCATTTTAAATAAAGCTTTAGCATCTAAAAGTAGCATTTCTCTCAAAATCAATCGGTCAGTTTCTAAAATAAGTTTCATGTTTTTACTAAAAATTTGATGGTTCACTAATTAGCCCTGATGGAAATCGGAAATCCTATTGTGCCGGGGTTCGGTGCAATAGATTGTAGTGTACAGCAGGAAATAGCTCCTAAAATTACACATTAATATCTTTGAAATTATTTAATCTCGCATACCGAATCATACTGGTGAACGCCTCCTGATCCAATTTTGGTATTTCCAGAATAGAGTTCAGCAAAGTGGTGTCATATTCATTGGCAGCTGTAGTGAAATATGGGTTTAAATGTTTTCCAATACTTTCATAATACAATTTTTCAATCGAATTTTTATATTTAAAATCTAACGAATTTTGTATTAAAGTGAAATTAGTATAACCAACTTCTTTCATAATCAACTTCAATCCATTCACCATATTGAAACTTTTATAATGTACAATATTAAGCTGTTCAATATCGTCTCTTTCGAATATATTTATTATCACTTTCGCCACATAATCTACTGGAATAATGTTCAAAACAGTGTCTTCATTGACGATAAAACGTACATTTTCTTGATCTCCTTTTCGTTGGGAAGTAAAGTGAAAGAATTTTGCCAAAAGATAAAAAACCATATATTTTGAAATAAAATACGGATTTTCTGTTCCTAACATTTTGCCTCCAATCACACTTGGACGCAGAATTTGGAACGGTAAACCAATTTTTTTGCATTCCTGAGCTATAAAATTTTCAGAATGAAATTTGGCATTCTCGTAGGCATTGCGATGCTCTGGTTTGAATCCTAAACGATGAAAATCATTGTCAATTAATCCTTTTCGGTTTCCAGATGAAAAAGCAGTTCCGATGTAAATAAACTTTTTTATGAAAGGATGAAACAGGTGGAAAAGGGATTTTGTGATTTTGGTATTTTCATCAAAAATCTTTTCGCGTTGTTCTTCATCGGTAGATAAATTCACGAATCCAGCAGAGTGAATTAAATAAGCATCTTTTATTTGGCTTGAAAATGTGTCCTGAATGACAGCCAAATCAACATCGATGATTTCAATGTATTCTTGCAGTTTTACTATGCCTTTGTCTTTTATGATTTTAGGCGTATAACTGCTGGATAAAAGTTCGTTTATTCGATCTAAAGCGGAATTTTTACCTTTATTTCGTGCAATAATAAAGAGTTTTCCATCAATTTTAGTGTTGATGAAAAGCTCCAGAATTTCATACATAATATGAGATCCCAAAACTCCTGTTGCACCTGTAAGTATTATTTTCATTATCAATTTGTTCTAAAAACAAATGTAGTTTTAAAAAAATTAAACAGCACTTTTTTAAAACTACAAATGGAAAAGATTTTGAAAATTATTTTCTCTATCCTAAAGCAATTTTTTCTAATGTATACCTAATCAATTCATCAACGGCTTTGTAAGGATCTTCACTAAAAGTTCCCGAAGCACGGTTGGCAATGATTGCGTTTAATGACAATGCTTGATGTCCTAAAAGGGCGGAAAGTCCGTAAATTGCTGCTGTTTCCATTTCTAAATTTGTGATTTGGTTGTCACCAAATGTAAAATTATCCATCTTAGAATTTAATGCTTCATCCTGAATATTTAAACGCAATACACGTCCTTGTGGACCGTAAAAACCACCTGCAGTTGCGGTAATTCCTTTTTGCATTTTGTCGCTCTCTATCATATTTTCCAGTTTTTCGGAACAAGCGATTACGTATGGTTTTCCTTTTTTTAAATCCCAATTGGTGTGTTTCACAAAGGCGTCTTCCATTTCAAGATCTGAGACTTCGTCAATCAAATAGGAGCGGAGCATGTTGTCCAGTCCCAGACCAAATTTTGACAGCACAAAACTGTCAACGGGAATATCTGCCTGTAAAGACCCCGAAGTTCCAATACGGATAATGTTCAAGGAAGTCAAATTTTCTTTTGGTTGACGGGTTGTAAAATCAATATTGACTAAAGCATCCAATTCGTTCATTACAATATCAATGTTATCTGGACCAATTCCTGTTGACAGCACCGTAATTCGTTTGCCTTTAAAAATACCGGTTTGGGTTTTGAATTCTCTTTTTTGAGTCGAAAATTCGATAGTTTCAAAGAATTGTGTGATTTTCTCCACGCGATTTTGATCTCCTACAAAGATGATATCGTGTGCAATATGTTCTGGTTTTAAATTCAAATGGTATACGCTTCCGTCTGGATTTAAGATTAATTCTGATGCTTGTATCATTGTTTTTTTGTTTAAGGTTTAATATTTCAAGTTGTTCAACTGAATACTAATTATTGAACATTGAACACTTTTTCTACCCGCCAACACGTTTTACTTTAAATCCTTTTTCTTTTAAAATAGTCATTATTTTATCTCGATAATCACCTTGAATGATAATAGAATCATCTTTAAAAGTTCCGCCAACACTCAATTTAGTTTTGATTTCCTTGGCAAGAATTTTAAAATCTTCGTCGGTTCCTTCATAACCTTCAACTATAGTGGTCGCTTTTCCTTTTCGTTTTTCAAATTTGCAAATCATAGGCTCTTTTTGAACGTATAATTCATGTGCCACTTCTTCAATTTGCTCTTGAGGCAATGGTTCGTGATCCGGAAAAAGGTTTTTTAATTGGTCTTGTAAGTCCATATTATATTTAAATTATTTTTTATCATATAGAATCATAGCCATATTTTATAGAATGAGGCGTTTTACTTTTTTAAAGTAAAACATTGCTATGTAAATCCAAAAATGGTCTTTATTGTTCTCTTCTATCTCTGTTTCTATGTGGTTAAAATTATGCTGTTTTCTTTACGTCTTTACCATTAAAAAAAAACAAAAGACATTAAGTATACACTTAATGTCTTTTGGTATCTGAAGTAAATTTAAGTTTATTTTTTAATAAGTCCCAAATCTACTAAACGCTCGTATAAATAAGCTCCTGCAGTTATATCTTCGAATTTTTTTGGATTTTCTGCATCAATACAGTTTTCCAAACAATCCAATTTCATGTCGCTCACCGGATGCATAAAAAACGGAATAGAATAACGTGAAGTTCCCCATAATTCTTTTGGTGGATTTACCACTTGATGAATGGTCGATTTCAATTTGTTATTAGTGTGACGCGATAACATATCACCCACATTGATAACTAATTCATCCGGTTCTGCAATGGCATCAATCCATTCTCCATCGTGATTTTGTACTTGCAACCCTTTTCCTTGCGCACCCATCAATAAAGTGATCAAGTTAATATCCCCGTGAGCCGCTGCACGAATGGCGTTTGCTGGTTCAGAGGTAATCGGTGGATAATGAATAGGTCGTAAGATTGAATTTCCGTCTTTTGCATATTGGTCAAAATAAAATTCATCCAAACCAAGGTGTAAAGCCAAAGCTCTCAAAACATAAACGCCGGTTTTTTCAAGCATTTGGTACGCTTGTTTACCTACAATATTAAAACGGGGAAGTTCTTTAACTTCGACGTTTTCAGGATACTCAGATGCGTATTTTGAATCTTTAGACACGTATTGTCCAAAGTGCCAAAACTCCTTTAAATCGCCTTCTTTTCTGCCTTTAGCATGCTCTGTTCCAAAAGAAACATAGCCTCTTTGTCCGCCAATGCCAGGAATTTCATAACTGTGTTTTGTTTCTAAAGGTAAAGCGAAAAAATTTCTGATTTCACCATACAATTCATCAACCAACTGGTCGTCTAAAAAATGCCCTTTGAGTGCCACGAAGCCAATATCTTCAAATGCACTTCCGATTTCATTTACAAATTTTTGTTTACGTTTCGGGTCGTCCGAAAGGAAATCACGCAAGTCAACACTGGGAATGTTTTGCATACTTTTTAAATATTTTTTAATAACTTGAAGGCCTAAAACCTTGCAGATACAAATGTAAAGAATAATTTTATATCTTAATTTTAAACTTAGGAGTAACATAAAAATATATAACAAAATATAGCTAAACTGTTATATTTTTTTATCTTTGAACCATACCATAAAACTGAAAAAATGACTTTTGACAGAAAAAATCTCACTGACAATCAATTATTAGATTTATACAAACGGTTACTAAAACCAAGACTTATAGAAGAAAAAATGTTGATTCTTATTCGTCAGGGAAAAGTATCAAAATGGTTCTCTGGAATTGGCCAAGAGGCTATTTCTGTTGGTGTCACGGCAGTTTTAGATTCGGATGAGTACATTTTGCCTATGCATAGAAATCTTGGTGTTTTCACCGGAAGAGACATTCCTTTGTACCGCCTTTTTTCGCAATGGCAAGGCAAAGCCACTGGTTTTACCAAAGGTCGTGATCGAAGTTTTCACTTTGGAACACAACAATACAAGATTATAGGGATGATTTCACATTTAGGCCCGCAATTAGGCGTTGCTGATGGAATCGCATTGGCCAATAAACTAAAGAAAAACGGAAAAGTTACGGCAGTTTTTACCGGTGAAGGAGCAACAAGCGAAGGAGATTTTCATGAAGCGTTGAACATTGCTTCGGTTTGGGAATTGCCGGTTATGTTTGTCATAGAAAATAACGGTTATGGACTATCGACTCCAACGAATGAACAATACCGTTGCGAAAACCTAGCCGATAAAGGAAAAGGCTACGGAATGGAAAGTCATATTGTGGATGGAAATAATATTCTGGAAGTATATAATTTGTTATCTGACTTGAAGGCTTCGATGAAAGTAAATCCGCGTCCCGTTTTATTGGAATTCAAAACCTTCAGAATGCGTGGGCATGAAGAGGCGAGTGGCACCAAATACGTACCGCAGGAGCTAATGGATGTGTGGGCGATTAAAGATCCTGTAGAAAATTACAGAAAATATTTGGCAGAAAACGGAGTTCTTACAGCTGATTTTGATGCGGCTTTGAATGCTGAAATAAAAAAGGAAATTGATGAAAGTTTGGCTATTGCCAACGCCGAACCTGAGATTGAAGCTTCTTTAAGTGAAGAGCTTAATGATGTTTACAAATCGTATGTTTTTGAGCAAGTTAATCCTTCAGAAGAGAATGAAAATATCCGTTTTGTAGATGCGATTTCTAGCAGTTTGAGACAATCGATGGAACGCCATGAAAACTCAGTAATCATGGGTCAGGATATTGCTGAATATGGCGGTGCTTTTAAAATTACAGATGGTTTTGTAGCGCAGTTTGGAAAAGAGCGTGTCATCAATACACCCATTTGTGAAAGCGCAGTGGTTTCAGCCGGAATGGGATTGTCTATTAATGGCTTTAAAGCGATTGTGGAAATGCAGTTTGCTGATTTTGTTTCGACTGGTTTTAATCCTATTGTGAATTTATTAGCCAAATCACATTACCGATGGTTGGAAAAAGCCGATGTTGTGGTTCGGATGCCTTGTGGCGGCGGAACACAAGCGGGACCTTTTCATTCGCAAACCAATGAAGCTTGGTTTACCAAAACTCCGGGTTTAAAAGTAGTATATCCGGCATTTCCTTATGATGCAAAAGGACTTTTAAATGCGTCCATAAATGACCCGAATCCTGTATTGTTTTTTGAGCACAAGCAATTGTACAGAAGCGTTTACCAAGATGTACCAAAAGAATATTATACCATTCCATTAGGAAAAGCCGCTTTATTGAAAGAAGGGAATGATGTTACAATTATTTCGTTTGGTGCAGCGGTGCATTGGGCTCTGGATACTTTAGCAAAAAATCCTGAAATTTCAGCTGATTTGTTGGATTTAAGAACCTTGCAACCTTTGGATACGGAAGCTGTTTTTGCATCGGTAAAGAAAACGGGAAGAGTGATTATTTATCAAGAAGATTCTATGTTTGGTGGAATAGCCAGCGATCTTTCGGCAATGATAATGGAAAATTGTTTCAAATACCTCGATGCGCCAGTAAAACGAGTGGCAAGTTTAGACACTCCAATTCCATTTACAAAAGCATTGGAAGATCAATATTTACCAAAAAGCAGATTCGAGAGTGATCTGAAAAAACTATTGGCGTACTAATATTAAAATTGTAATTGGGTTGTTTTTTGCGTTTTAATTCTAAAAATAACCTAATATCCAATAGATAATTATAAAAATTAGAATTGTCCCAATACAACCGCCGCCTAGTTTTTTGGCACCGTAACCTGCGAGAATTGTTTTAAAAAATCCGTTCATAAGTTTATGATTTAATTATTACTAAATTTAAAATTTATTTTTTGAACTGCAAATTTTATTTTAAATAAAAAAAACTAGATGTAACGTATGATCAAATCTTTATAACAACTAGTACTGGTCGAAAAAGTGACAATCAGTGCAATACGTTGGATCATTAAATATTATTATAAATCAAATAATAGTGGTTTTTATTAAAACAAATACTTAGCAGATACTGAATTTTTCGGTAAGTAATTAGCAATAGGAAGCTGGAATTTATAATATGCATCGCGTTTAATATTATAATTACAGCAATAAAACACAGGAAAAAATATTTAAATTGTTGCAAATAATATTAATCTTTAAAATCTTATCGATTAATCAACTTGGCTTTTTCTTTAATAATATCGCTAATTTTTCGGTTTTCAATTTTGCTTTCCAGCCAGGAGATAATATCTAAGTATAAGAAGGCTCTTTTTTCGTAAGTGTTTTTTTCTAATTCGATAAATCGCGCTCTCATTTTTACAAATTCCTTTTTGATGTCTGTTGGATAAATGGAGTTTAAATTTTTCAAAAACTTAATGATTTCTTTTTGCACTTCATGCAAATCATTCATTTTGATTAGGAATTTATAAGTGTTTTTCAACTGATTTTCCAGATAATAATCTTTTCCTAATTCGTAATGAGCGATCAAACAGAGTAGTCTGGCAAAGCACATTAAATCTTCCCGCATCGAAAGATTTTTGTTGTTTATTATTTTCTCTAAATAGAAAATACATTCAACATATTTTTCGTTCCCGAAATAAATAGATGCAAATTTATAATAAAACAACATTTCGTGATGTTCATCAAGATGGTCCGTATGAATTTTTAATTTATTTAATACTTCAGGAATTAAGTATTCGCTTTCTGCAAAGGTTCCTTCCAGAATATGATAATTCAATTTATTATTGTAGACATATAAGAATGATAATGACGCAATATTATCATTTACTGGAAAATGAGCATCTTTTATGGTATCTTCCAAAAGCGATAAATACTTTTTGAATTTTGATTTATATTTTAACATGTATAAAGATTCTAATAAATAATGATTTCCTTTAAGGAAAAATACAGGATTTAAATGAATCATGCCGGGATTATCATAAAAAAGTGTTACCCATTTTAAAGAATATTTGTAGCATGATAAAAAATCCTGGACTAAAAAACTTCTCCAAAGATTGGCATTGTAAAACCAATATTTCTCTCGAAAACCAAATTTTTTCTCATCAAATTTAGAAATATGTTTTGTAAAATAATCATTAATATAAGTGTATTCCGTGTCACTTTTTACGTAACCCGTTTTTAGCATGATACCATACAATTGTAGCGACAAATTAGACAATTTACTGGAAATGGTATTGCGATAATTCAGTTCTTTGGCTTGAACAACTAACTCATCAGCACGTCCTTGAATACTTCGCGTGATATACTGTGATTCGATTAATTTTTCGAACTCTACAATTTCGTACGCCATCAATTTTTCGTCATTTTCTAAAGCGAGAATCTTTGTTTTATCTAAGATTTTTAAACTTTGCTTGTACAACCCCTTATTATAAAGAATTGCTGCAAAATCAATTTGTTCTCTAAGCTGATATCTGATGTTTTGACTCGGGATATTCAATCGTATACTGACCAAAATTTGTTTGTACAAATAGGATTTAAGATTTGATAATTGCACTTTTTTAATGATGCCACTTTTCAAAATGAGTTTCTCATCGTAGACTTCTGATTTGTCAAAAATATTGAATAGTTCGATGAACTTTGTATTGGAACTGGTTTCCAATCGGCTTGCAAAAATCTTGAATTGTCTTTTTTCAGATTTTGAAAGGGATTTAATTAATACAAACAAGAAATCTTTTTGATGGTTAGCCATTGTAGAATGTAGTCTCTTAATGTTATGTTTTTCAGTTTATTACAAAGTTTTTAATTGCTTTATAAGCAGTATATTTCATTAAATTGAGTTTTAGAATAAAGAAATGAAAGATATTTTTGTTGTCAAGTTGTGAAATTACATTAAATAAATGAAAATGAATAGAGAGAAAGTTCAAATTTTTGATACCACTTTGAGAGATGGCGAGCAGGTTCCAGGATGTAAATTGGATACCAATCAAAAACTTGTTATCGCAAATCGACTCGATGAAATGGGCGTTGACATTATTGAAGCTGGTTTTCCTGTTTCTAGTCCAGGTGATTTTTTATCTGTTTCAGAAATAAGTAAGGTTGTTAAAAATGCAATTGTTTGCGGATTAACAAGAGCAGTGAAAAATGATATTGATGTAGCCGCTCAAGCTTTAAAACATGCAAAAAGACCTCGTATACATACTGGAATTGGAACTTCTGATTCGCACATAATACACAAATTAAACACAACTAGAGAAGATATTATAGCCCGAGCAAAATTTGCCGTTTCACATGCTAAATCGTATGTTGAAGATGTAGAATTTTATGCGGAGGATGCAGGTAGAACGGATAATGAATTCTTGGCTCGAGTCTGTGAAGAAGCAATAAAATCAGGTGCAACCGTACTTAATATTCCAGATACAACTGGATATTGTTTACCGGAAGAATATGGTGCAAAGATTAAATATTTAAAAGAAAATGTTAAAGGCATTGAAAACGTAATCTTGTCTTGTCACTGTCATAATGATTTAGGAATGGCAACAGCAAATTCTATTGCAGGAGTTATAAATGGAGCCAGACAAATTGAATGTACGATAAACGGAATAGGGGAGAGAGCCGGAAATACAGCTCTTGAAGAAGTGGTAATGATTTTTAAACAGCATCCGCATTTGAATTTGGATACTAATATCAATACACGTCAGCTGAATGAAATGAGCCGATTGGTTTCTGAAAGTATGGGAATGATGGTGCAACCCAATAAAGCGATTGTTGGCGCGAACGCTTTTTCGCACAGCTCCGGAATTCATCAGGATGGAGTGATAAAAAATAGAGCAACATATGAAATCATGGATCCTCAAGAGGTAGGTGTCAATGAATCATCTATACTGCTTACCGCCAGAAGTGGTAGAGCAGCATTGGCCTACAGAGCCAAAAAAGTTGGGTACGAACTTACAAAAGTACAATTGGATGTGGTTTATGGTGAGTTTTTAAAGTTTGCCGATATTAAAAAAGAAGTGTTGGATGGTGATATTCATCAGATAATTGAAGCGTGTAAAATGAATAAGGAATTGATCCTTAATTAAAATATTTTAAATTCTATTACAAACTAAATCCTACTATTATGAATTTAAAAATAGCAGTACTTTCAGGAGACGGAATAGGTCCGGAAGTAATCTTACAAGCCAAAAAAGCATTGTATGCAGTTGGAGTGGTGTTTGACCACGAGTTTGTTTTTGAAGATGCTCTTATTGGTGCTGTTGCCATTAAGAAAACAGGAACTCCATTGCCGGAGCAAACATTAAACTTGTGTTTGAATACGGATGCAATATTATTTGGAGCAGTTGATGATTCCAATTATGATTTGGTTTCAAATTCAAAATTATGTCCCATCCAAGGATTGTTAAAATTAAGACAAGCATTAGGATTATATGCAAATATAAGACCTATAAAACCATACAATGACTTATTGGATTTATCTCCTTTGAAAAGAAAAATAATCGAAGGTGCTGATTTTGTAATCTTCAGGGAAATATCGGGAGGATCCTATTTCAGCGAAAAAAAGAGTAACGAACAAGGAACTTTAGCATCGGATTTATGTGAATATTCAGAAGAAGAGATCATTAGAATCAGTCATTTGGCTTTTAGAACGGCGCAAAAAAGACAAAAAAAATTGACTTTGGTTGACAAAGCCAGTATTCTTGAAACTTCAAGATTATGGAGAAAAGTGGTTACAGAAATTGCTGAAGAATATCCTGATGTAACCTTAGAATTTCTTTTAGTTGATAATGCTGCCATGCAAATTATTATTAATCCAAAACAATTTGATGTCATTTTAACTGAAAATTTATTTGGGGATATTTTGTCTGATGAAGCTAGTGTAATTACTGGTTCAGTAGGATTAATTCCATCGGCATCATTAGGAAATTCAACTGCGCTTTTTGAGCCTATTCATGGTTCTTATACTGATGCAAAAAGTAAAAACATTGCCAATCCTATTGCATCAATAGTATGTGCGGCGATGCTTTTGGAACATTTTGGCCTTTATGTAGAATCTCAGAAAGTATACGAAGCAGCACACAAAGCAATCGAGTTAAACGTCGTCACGGCAGATTTGAATCCGTATTCCAAATTTGGAACAAATGAAGTTGGAGATTTTATTTCGAATTATATTTTAAGCAAAGACGACCTATATTTTAAAAGTGACAATGTCTACATAGGGCAGTCTACAATTGTTTAAACTTTGAAATAAAATAATTTACACACAAACAATCATATAATGGAATTAAATAAATACAGCAAGACTATTACTCAAGATGAAACACAACCAGCTTCTCAGGCCATGTTGTACGGAATTGGATTAACGGAAGAAGATCTTAAAAAAGCACAAATCGGAATCGTGAGCATGGGTTATGACGGAAACCCTTGTAATATGCACTTAAACGATTTGGCTAAAGATATTAAAACAGGCGTCTGGGCAGCTGATTTAGTTGGTTTAATTTTTAATACTATTGGCGTCAGTGATGGAATTTCAAATGGTAATGATGGAATGCGTTTTTCTTTAGTTTCTCGCGATGTTATTGCCGATTCTATCGAAACTGTTATGGGAGCACAATGGTATGATGGAATGATTGCTGTTCCAGGTTGTGATAAAAATATGCCAGGAGCTGTAATGGCGATGGGTAGAGTAAATCGTCCTTCTATCATGGTTTATGGAGGATCTATTCACCCAGGGAAATGGAAAGGTGAAGATTTGAATATTGTTTCTGCTTTTGAAGCATTAGGAAAAAAATTTAACAACACCATTACACCTGAAGATTTTAAAGGCGTGATACAAAATGCTTGTCCTGGAGCAGGTGCTTGCGGCGGTATGTACACTGCTAACACCATGTCATCTGCGATTGAAGCTTTAGGGATGAGTTTACCTTACAGTTCTTCTAATCCTGCTTTGAGTCCAGAAAAGAAACAAGAATGTGCTGATGCTGGTGACGCTATCAAAATATTATTGGAAAAAGATATTAAGCCCAGAGATATTATGACTCGTAAAGCATTTGAAAATGCGATTACAATTGTGGCTGTTTTAGGAGGTTCTACTAATGCGGTTATGCACTTAATTGCAATGGCACATTCAGTAGGTGTTGATCTTACATTAAAAGATTTCCAAGATATTAGTGATAAAACACCATTGCTCGCTGACTTAAAACCAAGCGGTAAATACTTAATGGAAGATTTACATAATGTTGGTGGCGTTCCAGCAGTAATGAAATATTTATTGAAAGAAGGTTTTTTACATGGAGATTGTTTAACGGTAACCGGAAAAACAATTGCTGAAAACTTAGCTTCAGTTCCTGATTTAAACGATGGACAACAAGTAATTCATGAAATCCAAAAAGCATTAAAACCCACAGGAAATATTCAGATTTTATACGGAAACATAGCTTCAGAGGGTTGTGTGGCTAAAATTAGTGGAAAAGAAGGTGAGTTTTTTGAAGGTACAGCGGTAGTTTTTGAAAACGAACACGATGTAATAAAAGGTATTAAAGAAGGCGAAGTAAAACCAGGAAATGTGGTGGTTATTCGGTACTGTGGTCCAAAAGGCGGTCCGGGAATGCCCGAAATGCTTAAACCAACATCTGCAATTATGGGAGCTGGCTTAGGAACTACTGTTGCTTTAATTACTGACGGACGATTTTCTGGAGGGTCTCACGGTTTCGTAGTAGGACATGTCACTCCAGAAGCCTTTGAGGGTGGCGGAATTGCATTAATTGAAAATAGTGATTTGATTACTATTGATGCTGTGAAAAACACTATCAATCTAAAAATATCTGACGAAGAATTGGCAAAACGTAAAGCCAACTGGAAAAAACCGGAATCACCCATTAAACAAGGAGTGTTACTCAAATATATGCGTTCGGTCTCAAGTGCCTCTGAAGGATGTGTAACCGATAAATAGTCCTCCCCCCAACCCCCTCCGAAGGAGGGGGAGTCGAGACTGAAAATTCAGAAGTAAAAAAACAATTCCCTTGCGTTATCCCTCCCCCTCCTTCGGAGGGGGTTGGGGGGAGGAAAAAAAATAAATGTATATATGGAAAATAATAAAATATCTGGCGCTGAAGCCGTTATAAGATGCCTTTTAGAAGAAGGGGTAAATTTGGTTTATGGCTATCCAGGTGGAGCCATAATGCCAGTTTACGACGAATTATATAAATTTAAAGATCAATTGCACCACGTTTTAGTGCGTCATGAACAAGGTGCAACTCATGCAGCACAAGGTTTTGCGAGAGTAACAGGAAAAGTGGGAGTTGCGATTGCAACTTCGGGTCCGGGAGCAACAAATTTAGTCACCGGAATTGCTGATGCGCAAATCGATTCAACTCCAATGGTTTGCATTACGGGACAAGTTGGGAAGCATTTATTGGGTTCAGATGCGTTTCAAGAAACAGATATTATTGGAATTTCCACCCCGGTAACAAAATGGAATTATCAAATTACGGAAGCTTCAGAAATTCCTGAAATCATGGCTAAAGCTTTTTATATTGCTAAATCTGGTCGTCCAGGTCCCGTATTAATTGACATTACAAAAAATGCTCAGTTTGACGAAATTGAATTTAGCTATAAAAAATGTACCAGTATTAGAAGTTACAATCCAAAACCAATTTTGAATCTTGAAAAAGTGGCAGAAGCGGCAGAGATAATCAATACTGCAAAAAAACCATTTATCATATTTGGACAAGGAATTATTCTTAGTGAAGCGGAAGCGGAGTTAAAAGCTTTGGTAGAAAAATCAGGAATTCCGGCAGCTTGGACCATTTTGGGACTTTCGGCATTACCGACAGATCATCCACTAAATGTAGGAATGGTGGGTATGCACGGGAATTACGGCCCTAATGTTTTGACGAATGAATGTGATGTTTTAATTGCGCTCGGAATGCGTTTTGACGACCGTGTTACAGGAAATTTAGCTTCTTATGCAAAACAAGCCAAAGTAATTCACTTTGAAATTGATCCTTCTGAGATAGACAAGAATGTGAAAACTACCGTGGCAGTTTTGGCCGATCTAAAAGAATCTTTAACCGCTTTACTTCTTTTGATCGAAAGTAACACGCATGAATCTTGGCACAATGAATTCAAAGCTAAATATGAGATTGAATTAGAAGCAGTAATTAATGACGAGTTAAAACCCAAAAAAGAAGGCATTTCTATGGGCGAAACGATTGAAATGATTAACAAACATTCTAAAGGAGACGCGATTATGGTATCGGATGTGGGACAACATCAAATGTTTGCTTGTCGCTACGCTAAATTTAATTCGACAAAAAGTAATGTGACTTCAGGAGGTCTAGGAACTATGGGATTTGCATTGCCTGCGGCTATAGGTGCCAAAATGGGAATGCCAGATCGTGAAGTTGTCGCCATTATTGGTGATGGAGGTTTTCAAATGACGATTCAGGAATTAGGAACTATTTTTCAAACCAAAGTTCCCGTGAAAATTGTAGTGCTAAACAATGAATTTTTAGGGATGGTACGCCAATGGCAACAATTGTTTTTTGACAAAAGATACGCTTCTACGGAAATGAACAACCCTAATTTTATTGCCATTGCCGAAGGTTACTATATCAAAGCTAAAAAAGTAACAAAAAGGGAAGATTTAGATGCGGCCGTTGAAGAAATGATGGCTTCAAAAGAATCCTATTTTCTTGAAGTTATGGTAGAAAAAGAAAATAACGTATTCCCAATGATTCCAACAGGAGCTTCGGTTTCAGACATTCGTTTGTCCTAAAATAGTTATTATGGTTAATCGTTTAATCGATTAAACGGTTAACTAATCAAACAACAAAAAAATGGAAAATAAAACATTCACCATTTCTGTTTATTCAGAAAACAACGTTGGTTTACTAAACAGAATATCCGGAATATTCTTGAAACGCCACATCAATATTTTGAGTTTAAATGTATCCGAATCTGAAATTGAAAATGTTTCAAGATTTATCATTGTAGTCAATACAACCGAAAAATGGGTCCACAATATAGTTGGACAAATCGAAAAACAAATCGAAGTCATTAAAGCATTTTATCATATTGACGAAGAAACTATTTTCTTGGAAAATGCATTATTTAAAATTGAATCGAGCTTGCTTTTTGATGAGAAACAAATTCAGAATATAATAAAAGAAAGCCACTCCCAAATAGTCACGGTTGCAAGAGACTTTTTTGTGATTTCAAAATCCGGACAACGTGCTGAAATAGAATCGTTGCACGAAAAATTAAAACCTTATGGAATCATGCAATTTGTTCGCTCCGGAAGAATATCTGTTTCCAAAGCAAAAATGGAGATTTCAACATTATTAGAAGAACTTAAACAAGAACCAGTTTAATTTTCAATTAGTAAACCTATCAATTATTAAATTTTACAATCATTAAAAAATAAAAAATGGCAAATTATTTCAATTCCTTACCACTTAGATTACAACTAGAACAATTAGGCGTTTGTGAATTCATGGATCAATCTGAATTTGTAAATGGAATTAAAGCATTATCAGGAAAAAAAGTAGTCATCGTCGGTTGTGGAGCACAAGGTTTGAACCAAGGTTTGAACATGAGAGATTCTGGATTGGATATTTCTTATGCATTGCGCGCAGATGCAATTTCAGAACAAAGAGCTTCGTTTAAAAATGCCTCTGATAATGGTTTTAAAGTGGGAACGTATGAAGAATTAATTCCAACTGCTGATTTGGTTTGTAACCTTACGCCGGATAAACAACATACTGCTGTCGTTACGGCAATCATGCCTTTGATGAGAAAAGGTTCAACATTAGCGTATTCTCATGGATTTAATATTGTTGAAGAAGGAATGCAAATTCGTAAAGACATCACTGTAATTATGTGTGCGCCAAAATGTCCAGGATCAGAAGTGCGTGAAGAATATAAAAGAGGTTTTGGTGTACCAACTTTAATCGCGGTTCATCCTGAAAATGATCCTAACGGTGAAGGTTTCGAGCAAGCAAAAGCATACGTAGTTGCTACTGGTGGTCACAAAGCAGGAGTTTTAAACTCTTCTTTTGTAGCCGAAGTAAAATCGGATTTAATGGGAGAACAAACTATTCTTTGCGGAATGTTACAAACCGGTTCAATTTTATGTTTCGATAAAATGGTCGAAAAAGGAATCGAACCAGCGTATGCTTCAAAATTAATTCAATTCGGTTGGGAAACGGTTACAGAAGCATTGAAACACGGTGGGATTACAAATATGATGGATCGTTTGTCAAATCCTGCAAAAATTGAAGCTTACGAATTGGCAGATGAATTAAAAGACATCATGCGTCCGTTATTTCAAAAACACATGGATGACATCATATCTGGAGAATTTTCAAAAAACATGATGATTGACTGGGCAAATGATGATGTCAATTTATTGACTTGGAGAGCTGCAACTGCAGAAACAAACTTTGAAAAAACAGCGCCAACAGCTGCGCATATTTCAGAGCAAGAGTATTTTGACAATGGTGTTTTGATGATTGCAATGGTAAAAGCAGGTGTAGAATTGGCTTTTGAAACCATGACACAAACAGGAATTATTGAAGAATCAGCATATTATGAGTCTTTACACGAATTGCCTTTAATAGCCAATACAGTAGCCCGAAAAAAATTATATGAAATGAACAGAATCATTTCTGATACTGCAGAATATGGCTGTTATTTATTTGATCATGCTTGTAAACCGTTATTAACGGATTTCATGAAAAAGGTTGATACAAATGTAATAGGAAAACCTTTTTCAACTTCAAATGGAGTAGATAATGCGGTTCTTATTGCGGTTAACAAAAGTATTCGTCAGCATCCAATTGAAGAAGTAGGGGAATGGTTAAGAGAATCGATGATTGCAATGAAAAAACTAGGGTAAATATTACGTTTGGAATTATCACACGAAAAGGTGTGCCGGGATTAGCGCTATATCATTTAATTTCTTACTTTTTAAATTAGTTATAAAATGTTACAATGATAAATAGATATAGTTGCTTTTACATTCACTTAACTTTAAATTCGTTAGAGGTTAAGTGAAGTAATCCCAAATTAGTTACCAGGGAAGTACTTAATTCATGTCTGTTTATATTTTGCATCTCAGAAAAAAGCGTAGTAATGAATTTCTTGATTCAAGAAGAAAAGTTTTGGTTGATTATTTTTCAAAAAATCATCATTTGTAGCCTTAAAATAATTGTTGTTAAATTTTGTAAATACATAAGGTGAAGTAGATTTACATCTGTCTCGCCTTTTTGTGTATTACACATTTGGTCCAAAACAATAAAAATAAAAGAAATTACAATTAAAACAGCTTTTTTATTCACGAATCTGTTTTTTTTTGTAACTATTTATAATTTAAATAATTTTAAGAATAGGGAGAGATTTAATACTTTTATAAAAAATTATAACATGAGCTACTACAAAATTGAAAATCTAGAACAATATTTTAAACATTACAATAAATCAGTTCGTGAACCTAGAAAATTTTGGGGTAAAATAGCAGAAGAAAATTTCACTTGGTACCAACAATGGGATAAAGTGGTTGAATTTAATATGGCTGATGCCGACATCAAATGGTTTACGGAAGCAAAAGTCAATATTGTTAAAAATTGTATCGACAGACATCTTGCTAAAAGAGGAGAAAAAACAGCAATTATTTTTGAACCAAATGATCCTTCAGAAGCGACATTACACATTACTTATAATGAATTACACCAACGCGTTTGTAAAATGGCAAACGTATTGCGTGAACAAGGCATAAAAAAAGGAGATCGTGTGTGTATTTATTTGCCAATGATTCCTGAATTAGCCGTTTCAGTATTGGCTTGTGCCAGAATTGGAGCCATACATTCTGTTGTTTTTGCAGGATTTTCTGCATCGGCAGTCGCCAGTCGCATCAATGACAGCGAATGTAAAATGGTTATCACCTCAGATGGTGGGTATCGTGGCAATAAAACTATTAACTTAAAATCAATAATTGATGAAGCGTTAGAAAAATGCTCTTGTGTAGAAAAAGTTTTAGTAGCCAAACGAATTCATACCGAAATTTATATGAAAGAAGGTCGTGATCAATGGCTACAACCTCTTTTGGATCAAGCATCAGACAATAATGTTGCCGAAATTATGGATGCCGAAGATCCATTGTTTATTTTGTATACTTCTGGTTCAACTGGAAAACCTAAAGGAATGGTACATACTACGGCTGGCTACATGGTTTACACAGCGTATACTTTTAAGAATGTATTCAATTATGAAGAGAATGATGTTTTTTGGTGTACTGCCGATATTGGTTGGATCACGGGACATTCTTACATCCTTTATGGCCCATTATTGAACGGAGCGACAACTGTAATTTTTGAAGGAATACCTTCACATCCTGATTTTAGCCGTTTTTGGGAAGTAATCGAAAAACATAAAGTTACTCAATTTTACACAGCACCAACTGCTATTCGTGCTTTGGCAAAAGAAAATATAGCATTTGTACAAAAATATCCATTAAAGTCGCTTAAAGTAATTGGATCTGTTGGTGAACCAATCAATGAAGAAGCTTGGCATTGGTATAACGATCACGTGGGAGATAAAAGATGTCCTGTTGTAGATACGTGGTGGCAAACAGAAACTGGAGGAATTATGATTTCGCCAATTGCTTTTGTAACACCCACAAAACCTACATACGCTTCATTACCGTTACCGGGAATCCAACCTGTTTTGATGGACGAAAAGCGCAATGAAATTGAAGGAAATCAAGTTACAGGAAGTTTGTGTATTAAATTTCCTTGGCCGGGAATTGCCAGAACCATTTGGGGTGATCACCAGCGCTACAAAGACACTTATTTCTCTGCTTTTCCGGGTAAATATTTTACCGGAGACGGCGCTTTACGCGATGAGGTAGGGTATTACAGAATAACGGGCAGAGTAGATGATGTCGTAATTGTTTCGGGTCATAATCTTGGGACGGCACCCATAGAAGACGCGATTAATGAGCATCCAGCCGTTGCGGAATCAGCCATTGTAGGTTTCCCGCATGACATCAAAGGAAATGCTTTGTATGGTTTTGTAATTTTAAAAGAAAGCGGAGAATATCGTGATAGACAAAATCTTTGTAAAGAGATTAATCAGCACATATCGGATCATATTGGACCAATAGCCAAGTTAGATAAAATTCAGTTTGTTTCTGGTTTGCCAAAAACCCGTTCGGGAAAAATTATGAGACGAATCCTTCGAAGAATTGCCGAAGGAGATTATTCTAATTTTGGGGATATTTCAACTTTATTAAATCCAGAGATTGTCGAGGAAATAAAAGAAGGGAAAGTGTAAATAAATTAAATGCCGTTTTGTTACAAAGCGGCTTTTTTTTGAAAAAAAAACTAATGATTATTTAGAGTCTCATAATTATATAAGTTTATTTGTAAAAGTATAGCGAACATTCTCAAACAAATCCATAAATTTACTTCTATATGAAAGCTAAAGAAGTTTTAATTATTGGTGGTGGTTTAGCTGGATTGACTTCGGCAATTCATTTAATTAAATTAGGCCTACATGTTACGTTAGTAGAAAAAAATAGTTATCCCAAACATAAAGTTTGTGGCGAATATATATCCAATGAGGTTTTGCATTATTTAAATTGGCTGGATTTAAAACTAGACAATTTAAATCCTACAAAGATTACCAAACTTGAATTTTCAACAGCAAGCGGAAAAACGATTAAAAGTGTTCTTCCACTCGGAGGTTTTGGGATAAGTCGTTTTACTTTAGACGAATATTTGTACAAGAAAGCTCTTGAAAACGGTTGCATAATTCTTCAAGATAATGTTGAAAATATAGTCTTCGAAAACGATCAATTTATAGTTACGACTACTAATAATAATATTTTAAAATCAGAAATTGTTATTGGCGCTTTTGGAAAACGTTCAAATGTAGACCTAAAAATGAATCGGGATTTTATTAATAAAAAATCATATTGGTTAGCGGTTAAAGCACATTATTCGGGAGGTTTCCCAAATGATTTAGTTGGTTTACATAATTTTAAAGGCGGATATTGCGGTGTTTCTAAAGTAGAAAAAGACAGAATTAATATCTGTTATCTAGCAGATTACGAAACTTTTAAACAGTTTAAAAATATTGAGGAATATCAAAATAATGTCGTTTCAAAAAACCCGCATTTAAAAGTAATTTTCGAAAAAAGTAATTTACTTTTTGAAAAACCGTTGACCATAAGCCAAATCTCTTTTGAAAAAAAACAAGCGGTTGAAAATCATATTTTGATGATTGGCGATACTGCAGGACTGATACATCCTTTGTGTGGTAACGGAATGGCAATAGCAATTCATAGCGCAAAAATTGTTTCAGAATTAATTCATAAATATTATACAAATGAAATAAAATCCCGAAATGAACTGGAAGAAAAATACATTCACGAATGGAATTTAAACTTTAGAGAAAGACTTAAAATGGGGCGATTTTTATCCAATATTTTGCAAAAGCAAAAACTTTCAGTCGTATTGATGCGTTTATTAATTATATTTCCGTTTTTATTGCCTAAAATCATTAAAAAAACGCATGGAAAACCAATCATTTTAGACTCATAAATGGCGCTAAATACCAAATATAGAACTGACAAACCGGAAATCATGGATGATTTTGCCATGGAAGGTGAAATTTTGCGTGATGCTTTGGATAAAATAGCGAAAATTAATCAACTTTTAGGTGGAAATCAATTAACTTTAAAAGGAGTACAGGAACTGATTCAGGATTTTTCCAAAACAAGAGAAATTGTAATTTTGGATGTGGGTTGTGGCAATGGGGATATGTTGCGAACTTTAGCTGATTTTGGACTGAAAAATAATTTGAAATTCAAGTTAATAGGTATAGATGCCAACAATTTCACAATCTCTCACGCATTAAAATTATCAGAAAAATATCCGAATATCAGTTATCATTGTGAAGATATTTTTGATAAATCATTTAATGATTTAAAGTATGATATTGTTTTATGCACTTTGACGTTACATCATTTCAAAGACGATGAAATCATACAGTTATTGAATGTTTTTCATACTAATGCATCCATCGGAATTGTAATCAACGATTTGCATCGAAGTGCGGTTGCTTATCGTTTATTTCAAGCTTTATGTTTCGTGTTTCAATTGAATGATATGTCCAGAGAAGACGGCTTGACTTCAATTTTAAGAGGTTTTAAAAAAGAAGAATTAGTTGATTTCTCTAAAAAATTAAATTTTAAAAACTATAAAATTCATTGGAAGTGGGCTTTTAGATACCAATGGATAATTTCAAAAATATGAGTGTAAAAATCAAAACCGTTACCAAACAGTTACCAAAATATTCCAGAAATACAGATGAAATTATTCCTTTTTTGGATACATGGCTCGTTGGGCAAGACGAACGTTTCATTAGAAAAGTAAAAAAAATTTTTGAAGGAGCAGCAGTCGATAAACGCTATTCCATTATGGATCCGATTGAAGTATTTACAAAAACGTCATTCGAAGAAAGAAACGATATTTATATTCGTGAAGTTATCGATTTAGGTGAAAAAGTTTTAGAAAAAGCGTTAAAAAAAGCCAATTGGAACCCTGAAGATTTAGATTATATTATTACGGTAAGCTGCACCGGAATCATGATTCCGTCACTGGATGCTTATCTGATAAACAGATTAAAATTACGCCAGGATATTGTGCGTCTTCCTGTCACTGAAATGGGTTGTGCCGCCGGTATTTCAGGAATTATTTATGCGAAAAACTTTTTGCAGGCCAATCCGGGGAAACGCGCTGCTGTAATTGCAGTTGAAAGCCCAACAGCTACATTTCAATTAGATGATTTTTCAATGGCAAATATTGTAAGCGCGGCAATTTTTGGTGATGGAGCAGCTTGCGTTTTACTTTCTTCACATGAAAATGATGAAGGTCCGGAAATTTTGGCGGAAGAGATGTATCATTTCTATGATAATATTCACATGATGGGTTTTAAACTTACGAATTCTGGATTACAAATGGTATTGGATATTGAAGTTCCAGAAACGATTGCTTCTCATTTCCCGGATATTATTCATCCTTTTTTAGAAAAAAACAATTTAAAAATGGAGGACATTAATCATTTGATTTTTCACCCTGGTGGAAAAAAGATTGTTCAAACGGTTGAAAGTTTGTTTTCTAGTTTGGGTAAAAATATAGACGACACGAAAGAAGTTTTGCGTTTGTACGGAAATATGTCAAGTGCAACAGTTTTATATGTTTTAGAGCGAATAATGGACAATCAGCCTAAAAAGGGAGAGAAAGGCTTAATGTTAAGTTTTGGCCCGGGTTTTTCAGCACAACGCGTTTTATTGCAGTTTTAAATTAGTTTAACACAAATGTCAAATATTTACACAAATTAAGTAATTTCATCTTATTTTTTATTAGTATGTGAAATCTGTATATAAAAATATGACTAACCAAGAAATAATATCAAAATTACCGTATTCAAAACCGTTTTTGTTTGTGGACGAAATTCTTCAAATCAATGAAAATGGAGTAGAAGGAACCTATACTTTTGACGAAAATCTTGACTTTTATAAAGGACATTTTAAAGATAATCCCGTGACTCCAGGTATCATTTTAACGGAAGTTATGGCGCAAATTGGTTTGGTTTGTCTGGGGATTTTTTTATTAGATAATTCGTTGAATAAAAATGCTTCAATTGCCTTAACATCAACAGAAATTGAATTTTTAAAACCTGTTTTTCCAAATGAAAAAGTTACCGTAATTTCAGAAAAAGTTTACTTTAGATTTGGAAAACTGAAATGTAAAGTCATCATGAAAAATGAAAAAGGAGATGTAGTTTGTACAGGTATAATCGCAGGCATGATAATCTCTAAATAAATGAAAAAAAGAGTAGTTATAACTGGTCTTGGTGTTGTTGCTCCAAATGGAGTAGGACTTGAAGCGTTCACTCATGCCATCAAAAATGGAATTTCTGGAATCAAGCATGACGCTGAGCTGGAACGATTGCAATTTTCTTGTCAAATAGCAGGGAAACCAGTAATTTCTACCGAATTAGCATTAAAATATTTCTCTGAACTGGAATTAAGAAACTTTAATTCAACGGGGATTTTGTACGGTGTAATTGCAGGAATTGATGCGTGGAAAGATGCCGGTTTATCAATGGAAATCAACAAAGAACCGGATTGGGATAGCGGTACTATTTTTGGCACAGGAACATCAGGAATTGATAAATTTCGCGAAAGTATTTATAAAATAGATGATTTTCAAACGAGAAAATTAGGTAGTACCGCTGTAGCTCAAACTATGAATAGTGGCGTAAGTGCTTATCTGGGCGGAAAATTAGGATTAGGAAACCAGGTCTCCACTAATTCCTCAGCGTGTACAACTGGAACCGAAAGTATTTTGATGGCGTATGAAAGGATTAAATCAGGTCAGGCAAAACGCATTTTAGCAGGAAGCACCAGCGATTCCGGACCTTATATTTGGGGTGGCTTTGATGCTATGAAAGTCTGTACTTTTAAGCATAATGAAAATCCCGAAAAAGGATCAAGGCCAATGTCTTCAAGTGCTTCAGGATTTGTTCCCGGAAGTGGAGCAGGAGCTTTAGTTCTCGAAGATTTAGAAAGTGCATCGGAGCGAGGTGCTACAATTTATGCCGAAGTTTTGGGTGGAAATATAAATTCTGGCGGGCAACGTGGTTTAGGAACGATGACTGCGCCAAATCCTATTGCAGTGCAGAAATGCATTCAAGATGCTTTAAAAAATTCAGGAATCAACGCCAATGATGTAGACGCAATCAACGGACATTTGACAGCAACTTCAAAAGACAGTCTTGAAATTCAAAATTGGAGTGAGGCTTTGGGTCGAAAAGGAAAAGAATTTCCATACATAAACTCCTTGAAATCGATGGTAGGCCATTGTTTATCTGGTGCAGGAAGTATTGAAAGTGTGGCTTCGATATTACAATTGCATCATGGATTTATTTTCCCAAATATCAATTGTGCCGATTTGCATCCTGAAATTTCAGCAATAATTGATGAATTTTGTATACCACAACAACTGATTGAACAGGATTTAAATATAATCGCAAAAGCCAGTTTTGGTTTTGGAGATGTGAATGGCTGCGTAATTTTTAAGAAATACATTTAGTCTCGTATTGGAAGATAATTTTAAATTCAGTACATCAATAAAAAGAAAAAAAATATGAATAAAGAACAAACAATTGAAGAGTTAAAAAACATAGTTAAGCCGTATATTCAAAATAAGGAAGCTTTTGACTCCCTTACGGAAAACACTGATTTCATCAATGATTTAAAGATTAATTCTGCTAGTTTAGTAGATGTAATTTTAGATATTGAGGAGAAATATGATATTGTAATTGACAATGAAGCGATGGAACGGATGTTAAATGTAAAAGCAGCAATGGAGATTATTGAAACTAAATTATCAGAGAAAAACTAGTAAATTATTAGTAAAAAATGATTGGAAATGACATCGTAGATTTGGCTTTAGCCAGAAAAGCAAGCAATTGGAAACGAAACCGGTTTTTAAATAAAATCTTTACTGTAAAAGAGCAATTATTAATTTCTGCCAGTGAAAATCCAGAAATAATGGTTTGGAATTTATGGTCTCGAAAGGAAGCAGCTTACAAAATCTATAATCGGGAAACAGGAATTCGTGGTTTTTTTCCATTACAATTAGAATGTTTTTACGAAAATGCAACTTTGGGAACCGTTTTCATAAAAGGAAAAATTTATTTTACTCAAAGCAAAATTGAAAACGATTCTATTTACACGATTGCTGTTGTCGAGAAAGAGCATTTCAAAAAAATTAAAAGTATTGATTCCGCTGCGGAAATTTTTAAAAAAAATGGAATTCCATTTATAATAGATTCCAGTACAAAAATAGAAAAACCAATTTCCATAAGTCATCACGGACGATTTTGGGAAGGAATTATTCTTAATGATTAGAATAAGAATTACTTTATTCCCAGTCTTGATTTTAATTTTAAAAATAATAATGCCGTTTTGTAAGCATCTTCTGAAGAAGAATTTCGGTCACTTTTAGGAATGTTATAGGCGGTACAAAGTTCATCCAACGAAAATTGTTTATCATTAACATCGTGAAGTTTCCGATGCATAACATCAACATCCAACGCCTCATTTTTTAAACGTCCACAACCTAATCGTTCCAAGGCTGCATTAATCATTTCCACATCAAAGTCAATGTGATGACCAACTAAAACGGAGTTCCCTATAAACTCTATAAATAATTTTATGGCATCAGGTTCTCCTAGTTTTTTCATTTTGCTTTCTACTAAAAATTCATGAGAAAGTCCATTTTCATGGAAAAATTTATATTGTAACAAAACCGTTTCAAAACCATCTCCAATAACAATACTATTGTCAATAATAGCGAAAGAGCCAATTGATAAAATCACATCCTTATCTGGATTTAAACCGGATGTTTCAGTCGATAAAATCACAAAACGAGACGATTTTTTATCAAATTTAGAAATATAGGTTTTCCAAAATTCCGGATATTCTTTATTAATATTTTTTAACCAGTCCAACATAATTATGAAAATTGAGTAAGTTGAAATTTATTTTTTATTAATTCTTCCAATTCTCTCATGGGAGCTAGAGCATTTTTTAATTTTTCCTTGTCAATTTTTGATAATTCATTCAAATTTATAAATTGACCTGAATTGTCATTTTTTAAACCTTCTAAGGCTCGGAATTTAGATAAAATTAAAAAGGCTTCAGCACAACTAAGATAAATTTCCGCATGTTTTGGATCGGTAATCGACAGTTGTTTGAATCGTTGAAAAGTGTTATTGATTCCTCGAATATCAAAACTTAAAGTGAATAGACGAGCACCATCAATCAAAGGCATCAACGCACGTGTTTTTATGTCAAATTTGTCTTTATTAACTCCTTCTTCTTCAACAATAAAATTTTTGAAAAATGTCAATGAAGAATTCTTTCTCAAAGCATCATTTCCTAAAAAGTCAAAGAACAAAGTATTGTTTTTGGCATTTTTAAAAACAACATTTCCTATGGCATCTTCGATTCTTTGTTCTCCGAATGTGATTTCGTAATCAAAAAAAATACTGCTTAAATCATTGCTGTTTTCACCGGGAGTATTCATCCAGCTGTCATATTGTTTTGTCCAATCAGTCAGTGACTTACACCAAAGCATATTGCTTCCCATGTGTCCGTTTGGACATAACTCATAACCAATTTTTTCGAGTGTAGAAGTTATTCTTTTTCCTAGTTTAAGGAAATAATCTTTTACCTCACGATATTTATCTGCAGATACATCTTCAAAAATTAAAATACTATCCTGATCCGTTAATAATAATTGCTCTTTTCTTCCTTGACTTCCAATACTTAGCCAAGCAAAACGCGCAGGAGGAGAACCTAAATCTAAAATCGACAACTCTACAGAACGTTTAATAATTGCTAAATTTATTTCACTGGCAATATTGAAAACATGAGAAAGCGGTATGTTTTTAGAAATTGATGTTTGAACCAAATCTGTTAAACGTTCTCGTATTTGTTTTAATTCTTTTGGATTTTGCGAACGCTTAACCTCTTTGATTAAAACACCGGGATTGTTAGCTTGAGCAACGATCAAATCATGTTCAGAAATGATACCTCTTAAGTCCGATTTATCGGTTCCATCTTCTGTTACACATAAATGAGTTACATTATGTTTTAGCATTAGTAATTGAGCTTCGGCCAGGGAGACGTTCTCCACGACCGTAATGACAGGAGAAGACATTATTTTATCGACAGTAACAGTGACGGGATATCTGCCAGTGGCAATTTTAGAACGCATATCACTATCGGTTACAATTCCGATAGGCAGATTATTTTCACAAATGACAATATTATTTTTTAATGTTTCTGTCATTAATTGAGCAGCTTCTTGTACAATTGCTGTAATCGTCGTTTTTAATGGTGAAATATTATAGGACAAAGATTGAAAATATTGCATTTCTGAATGCTGATCCGAATAAAAAACATTATCGGAAATCAACTTTCCAATTAAATTTTCTTTGTCTTTTGGATTCCGCGTGTTTACGGCAAAACTTTCCAATAAGAAATTTAAAACTTCCGAATTATCAGCTACGAAAGGACGAAATGTGGCTATGGGAATGGCATAAACAATACTTTCTTCTCTGGCTTTGGCCGTCATCATGTAGTTGTTTTTGGCAAAAAACGGACGTAAACCAAAAATGTCTCCTTCAGTACATTTATTCAAAAGTGTTTCTTCAGCATCTGCGATAATGGATAAATTGATAACCCCTGAGGCTACAACGTAGAAACTGTCATGTAAGACATCATTGATTTGGAATAATGTTTTATGTTTTTCTAAATTTACAACGCGAATGCTCATGGCTATTTCAGATAACTCTCCAAAAGTCAAGTGATTAAATGGCGGATATTCCTTTAAAAAATCAGCAATATGTTCAGCAATTGTATTCATGGTTGGTCAAATAAATAATGTATTGTTTGTAAAAATAATAAAATAATAAATTATAATACTGTCATTGTAATGCTAAAACAATTTAATTATTAAGTTCATAATTTTTTCTTAAAATTAAGAGGAAATATACTAAGTTGATCGAACTTATTTTAATTTTATGAAATAAACTAAATCTTTTTAAATTATGAGATTACTTAATAAAATACATCTTTTACTTGTTGCATTTTTGATTACAAATACAATAAATGCTCAAGAGAAACCAACGAGTACAAAGGAAGTGGCTTCAGGAAAAATAAATGGAGCGACTATCACTATCAATTACGGCAGTCCATCTGTTAGAGCCAGAGAAATTTGGGGTAAATTAGTTCCATTCAATCAAGTTTGGCGTGCCGGTGCAAATGATGCAACAACTTTTGAAACCGACAAAGAATTAACTGTTGAAGGATCAAAATTACCAGCAGGAAAATATTCTTTTTTTATAATTCCAAATGATAAGCAATGCACTGTTATCTTTAATAAAGAATCGAAACAATGGGGAGCTTATAAATACAAAGAAAAAGAAGATCAACTTCGAGTAACAGTAAAACAAAAAGTTGCGAAGTCAAAAGCTGAAAAATTAATTTATTCAATAAATAATAATTCTATTTCTTTGAGTTGGGATAATTGGATAATTCCAATTTCTGTAAAATAAAATTCATTTTTATTTATATCATTAAACAGCATCACCAGTCGGTGATGCTGTTTTTGTTTTATTCAAATTCCTATTTTGGGATGCTTACTTTTTGCCTATTATTTTTTTGAAGAGGTTTACAGTTGCCAAAACAAGTCCTCCTATTACAAGCCCCACTAAAAATTCGGTTACAATGGAAGGTAATTGGGGTAATACGCCATGTAAAAAATCGATATTATGTACAAATATACCACCAGCCACTAATAATAAAGCGATAGTTCCTATTACGGACAAACTTTTGATGACTTTTGGCAAGGCTTGTACCAGAATATTTCCTAAAGTTTTTGAAAAACTTTTTTCTTTAGAACTCAGTTGCATCAGTTTTAAACCTACCTCATCCATGCGGACTATTAGCGCAACAATGCCATAAACTCCAACGGTGGCTATGATTGCGATGATGGTAACAACCATTATTTGTGATGAAATGGGTTTTCCAATTACGGTGCCTAGCGCAATGATTACGATTTCTACAGACAAAATAAAATCAGTTACTATGGCTGATTTTATTTTATCTTTTTCAAAAGCTAAAATCTGTTCTTCAGTCAACGGTTCCAATGAAATTTCATGTTTGGAATGCTCATGAGGAAAGAAGTATTCAAATATTTTTTCGGCGCCCTCATAAGCTAAATATAGTCCGCCAAGCACTAAGATGATAACGACGGCTATGGGCAAAAAGGCACTTAGCAAAAAAGCAATAGGTAAAATAATTACTTTGTTTATAAAGGAACCTTTTGCAATGGCCCACAATACGGGAAGTTCTCTTGATGATATAAATCCGGAAGCTTTCTCGGCATTTACGGCTAAATCATCACCTAAAATGCCAGCTGTTTTCTTGGCTGCTAGTTTACTCATTACTGCAACATCATCCATGATTGCTGCGATATCATCTAATAGTGCGAAAAAACCTGATGCCATTTTGATTGTTTTTAGAAACTGAGTTGATTTTGGAATTGCTGTCCCAAAATTTAATCTGCGCGTTTTGTTTATTTAATAGTGCGAATTTAATACTTTTTTGATTTACTCAAATTATAAAATGGGCTTGAGAGACATAAATTTCTGGTATAGCCCTGATGGAAGTAAGTATCCTTTTTTTAAACGCTTCTTATCCTTATTGAGTTTTGAATTCTGGAAGGGTTGCGTTTAAAAAAAGATACTGCGGACAGCGGGACAACTCGTATTGAAAAGCAATAAGTGTTCTGCTCCTAAAAAACTATACGGCATAAAAAAACAGCAGCCTTTCGACTGATGTTTTTCATTTTTTGAAATTATTCCGATTAAGAAACTAATTCGGTTTGATTTCTAAAAACTAATTGTCCATTAAAAGCATCCAGCAAAATAATGCTATCGGTTGTGATTTTTCCGGCTAGAATTTCTTTGGATAATTGGTTCAAAACGTCTCTTTGAATCACGCGTTTCACTGGTCTGGCTCCAAATTGAGGATCATATCCTTTTTCGGACAAATAGGCGATAGCCTCTGGAGTAGCATCCATAGTGATGCCTTGCAGCGCTAACATTTTAGTCACGCTTTTTAGTTGTAAACCTACGATTTTGGTAATATTTTCATTAGTCAATGGCGTAAACATTACAATTTCATCTATCCGATTAATGAATTCCGGGCGAACGGTTTGTTTTAATAGTCCGAGAACTTCCACTTTTGCAGCCTCGGTCGCAGCTTCGACGCCTCCTTTTAAATTTTCAAATTTTTCTTGAATTATTTGGCTTCCCATATTAGAAGTCATGATGATAATCGTATTTTTAAAATCGGCTAGACGTCCTTTGTTATCTGTCAAACGTCCTTCATCAAGGACTTGTAACAAAATGTTGAAAGTATCTGGATGCGCTTTTTCAATTTCATCCAATAATATCACAGAATACGGTTTTCTACGAACTGCTTCGGTCAATTGTCCGCCTTCTTCATAACCTACATATCCTGGAGGCGCACCAACTAAACGGCTTACACTGTGGCGCTCCTGATATTCGCTCATGTCAATTCTAGTCATCGCATTTTCATCGTCAAACAAGTATTCTGCTAAAGCTTTTGCCAATTCTGTTTTACCAACTCCTGTAGTTCCGAGAAATAGAAAAGTTCCAACTGGTTTTTTCATGTCCTGCAATCCGGCGCGGCTTCTGCGCACGGCATCACTTACCGCCTGAATGGCTTCTTCCTGCCCAACTACTCTGTGATGTAATTCATCTTCCAGTTTCAATAATTTTTCTCTTTCTCCCTGAAGCATTTTCATAACTGGGATTCCGGTCCATTTTGCTACGACTTCGGCAATGTCTTCGCGGGTAACTTCTTCTTTTATCAACGATGTTCCTCCAGTTTGATCCTCGGCTAATTGTTTTTGAAATGTATCCAATCGTTCCTGGGCTTCTTTTATTTTTCCATAACGAATTTCGGCTACTTTTCCATAATCTCCATCACGTTCGGCACGTTCCGCTTCGTATTTAAAATCTTCAATTTCCGTTTTTACCGCTTGAATGTTATCCACCACATCTTTCTCTGATTTCCATTTGGCGTAAATCTCGTTTCTTTCTTCTTTTAGATTCGCCAAGTCCATTCCTAAAACTTTGAGTTTACTTTCGTCTTTTTCTCTTTTAATTGCCTCAATTTCTATTTCCAATTGCATTACTTTTCGATCCAGCACATCCAGTTCTTCGGGTTTTGAATTGATTTCCATACGTATTTTTGAAGCTGCCTCGTCCATTAAATCAATGGCTTTGTCTGGAAGAAAACGATTGGTAATATAGCGTTGAGACAATTCGACTGCAGCAATAATAGCTTCATCTTTTATCTGAACTTTATGGTGTGTTTCATATTTTTCTTTGATACCTCGTAGAATAGAAATTGCACTTTCCGTATCCGGTTCTTCGACCATTATTTTTTGGAAACGTCTTTCGAGTGCTTTGTCTTTTTCAAAATATTTTTGATATTCGTCTAAAGTTGTAGCTCCAATGGCGCGAAGTTCTCCACGAGCCAACGCTGGTTTCAAGATATTTGCCGCATCCATGGCTCCTTCGCCACCACCGGCACCAACAAGTGTGTGAATTTCGTCAATAAATAAAACAATATCTCCTTCAGCAGAAGTCACTTCTTTCACTACGGATTTTAAACGCTCTTCAAATTCACCTTTGTATTTCGCGCCTGCTATCAAGGCTCCCATATCAAGGGAATATACAATTTTATCTTTTAAATTGTCTGGAACATCACCATCTACAATTCGGTGTGCTAATCCCTCGGCGATGGCAGTTTTCCCCACTCCGGGTTCTCCCACGAGCATTGGATTGTTTTTGGTTCTGCGCGTTAATATTTGTAATACCCTACGAATTTCCTCATCACGACCGATAACTGGATCGAGTTTACCTGCGCGTGCCAATTCATTAAGATTTTTAGCGTATTTATTTAAAGAATTGTAGGTTTCCTCAGCCGATGCCGAAGTCACTCGTTCACCTCTTCGCAATTCATCGATAGCGGCTTTTAGTCCTTTTTCAGTTACGCCCTGGTCTTTTAGGATTTGTGCAACTTTACTTTTGGAACCAAATATGGCTAAAATTAAGTGCTCTACAGAAACGAATTCATCATTCATTTTTTTGGCAATAATTTCGGCTTCGTTTAGTGTTGAGTTTGCGGTTCTGGAAAGCATAATTTCGCCACCTGAAACGGTTGGGAAACTTCGTATCGTGCTGTCTATTATTTGTTCCAATAAACTCACATTTACATTGAGTTTTTTAAGCAGAAAAGGCGCCACATTTTCATCGACTTCAAAAATAGCCTTAAAAATATGTTCGTTTTCTATTTGTTGTTGTCCATTAGTTTGCGCTAATTGTTGCGAAAGCTGAATGGCTTCCTGAGATTTGATTGTGAATTTATTTATGTTCATGATGAGAGAGTGTTTTGGGGTAATTTGACTAACTTTGTAAATCTATATTCAATTTATATTCCAATACAATAGTACCGACAAATTGACAGAAATTTCATGATTTATATCATGTATAAAAGTCAAAATGTCTTAAAACAATAAAATTATGAGTTTTTTTAAAAATATTTTTAATAGTTCAAACGATGCAAATTCAAATGAAAACAAAATCATCTGGAACCAACTAACTGATTTGGCACAACTCAATGAAATTACCATCATTTCGAATGAAAAACCGGTGGCTATTTTTAAACACAGTACGCGATGCAGTATAAGTAGGATGGCGCTGAAACAATTTGAAAATGAGTTTAATAGCTCAGATAAAGTTACGCCTTATTTTTTAGATTTAATAGCACATCGCGATATTTCTAATGAAATTGCAACTCGTTTTGGAGTACATCATCAATCTCCCCAATTGATTTTAATCAAAGAAGGAAAAGCCATTTATAATGTTTCTCATAGTGATATTGATGCGGAAGAGTTGGGGAGAAAAGTTTAAAAAAAACTCAAGGAAATTTTAAAATTTAACAAGTTATTAATTAATTTAATGATAAAATGGAGGTAAGTAAATGGCTGATCGCCGGAATAGTAGTTGCTCAATTATTAGTTTCATGCGAAGTAGTTCGTATTAGTGAAAATTCAAATTATAAGGATTCAAAATTTGTTTTTGGTCCCAACAAAACTGCGGTACTTTTTGGTGATGACACAGTATTAATTAGTGAATTTTCCAAAACATTTAATAAAAAGTACAAACAAAAAAAGGATTTTGTGAAACAGTATGATAGTTTATGTGCTGTTACATTGAAACAAGAAAATATATTTGGTGATATAAAGTATGATAAATCATTTGAATTTATTTCAAATGATCAAGTGATTGTTACCCAAGATCAACAAAAGAAAGTAGATTCATTATTTACAAATACTAGCGCTGATTACTTGATAAGAATTTATGATCACGAAATTACAAACAGTATACAAGGAAATCCTGGTATGGGTATGGCTATGTCCGGAGGTATGGGTATGACTGCAGGTACTCAAAGTGAAAGTTGTATTATTAAATCTCATTTTCAGATTTATGATGTAAAGTCACGAAAAAAAGTATTGGATTTTATATCAAAAGGAAATGGTAGCGTTATGTTTTTTGCATTTGAGAAAGCCCTTACAGATGCAATTATCAGTTCGATTAAAAACTCAGCGATATATTTAAAAACTGGAAAATTAAAATTTTAAACTAATTTATAAATATTTAGTTTTTTATGAAAGTGGGAGATACAGTTTTGTTTCTGAATTTATTTTTTAAGTATTTAAAAAAGAACCTCGTTTAAAAATATTAAACGAGGTTTTTTTATTCTTAATAAGAATCGTTTATTTTCTTTTTCATGGGATCCAAGCACAAATTATTATTGCTTTCTTCATAAATGTGCTTGATTTCTTTTCGAGATTGAAATGTCCCATTTTCCAAATGTTAAGTAACCGCTTTTTAGGCATCTCTAAAAAGCATTTCTGCAACCACCATTTCGTTAAAGAAATTTACAGTTGACAAATAATCGTATTTTATTTCCCAAGATATACTCTTTTATCTCAACAACTTTTATCACAAAAACAGCAATATCCAAACACGCTTTCCGGTTTTGAATTGCTGAAAATAATCCTATTTCCAGTACTTAAAAATCTCTGTGGTAATAACTTTGATGGCTGTTTATGATTAGAGTAATTTTGTACCGCAACGCTTTAATTTTATTGCATCTAAAGCAAATTAATTCAAAAAAATCTGATTTTTCTTTTGTTTGAAATGCTATTAAAATTTATCTCTAAATCTTTCGGAAATTCGTTTTCATTCCTTTTTTGTAAACTAAATAGTCACAAGAAATCTTTACTATTTCCTCTTCCATTCGGTAAAAAATTTTAGATTTCCAAATGGTATCGGCTTTTTAGTAACCGCGTTATTCATTTTGGATTTAAGTCTTTTCATTTTTTCAATGATACTTCATTATTCGTTTTTTTTATATTGTAACAACTTTTAAGATCAAAATTCAAAATTGAAATCGTAATATTTAAGGTTTTAATTATAAAAATAATGAACTGTAATATGCTGTTTATCATGTTTTTAAGACAATATTACCTTTTATCGAATATATTGGTTATTGATAGTTAAAATTATTTGAAACCAATAATTATATTTAGATTTAGATCAAAATTGTAACCCCATTTGTAAATAAGAAAAATAATTATTACCCATAACATTTTTAATACTAATAAATAATTTTTTATCATGTAAGAAATTCAGACTGATAATATTCCTAATAAAAAAATTAGTCATTTGAGATTTTAAAGATGTATTAGATGAAGATTAATTGATTTTTTTATTATCAACAAATTTTTTACAAGAATAAAAAATTAAAAATAGACAGGAATTAATTAACAAAAGCAGATAGAAAAAGAAATTCTTTCATTGAATAAAATATTTTATAATAATAAAAAAATAAAAAAGATGTTACAAGAAATCATGTCTAATTTATCAGTGTTAAGTATAATGATAGTTATAATTTCGTTTTTATTAGTGTATGTTATTATACCAAATATACATCGGATAATAAAAGTTCGGAATTTAAACGATCAACCCAATAATCGTAGCTCTCATTTTTGTCCAACACCTACTATGGCTGGTGTAGCTTTTTATTTTACAATTATGATTTCACTTTTTTTTATTAAACATTTTGATATTGAAAATATTGGCAACAATTTAATTACAGCGATAACAATTGTATTTATAATAGGTTTAAAAGACGACTTGGTCGTTACATCTCCACGCGACAAATTAACAATGGAAACCATAGCTATCATTTTTTTATTACTATCAAATAGTATGCATGTGAAAACTTTGAATGGATTTTTAGGAATATATGAATTACCTGAATTATTAGAATATTGTGGAATTATTTTTATTTTATTGACGATTATTAATGCATTTAATTTTATCGATGGAATAGATGGTTTAGCTTCCACAATCGCAATTGTGATCTTTAGTGTGTTTTCTTTAATTTTTTACGCCTCTGATTTACACTTTTATTTTTTAATTAGTTTGAGTGTTATAGGAATGTTACTGGCCTATTTATATTATAATTTTTCGACGACACAGAAAATTTTCATGGGTGATACAGGTTCGTTGCTGATAGGATTTTTTATAGGATTTTGTACATTAAAATTTCTTTCTATGGATACTTCATTGTTAAGCAATTTTACGTTTAAAGCTGAAAATAAATTAGTAATAGTATTTGCGGTACTATTCATGCCTCTATTTGATATGTTTAGGGTGATTGGATTAAGAATGATGGAAGGAAAAAGTCCCTTTAAGGCAGATAGAAATCATATTCATCATATTTTAATTGATTCAGGTCTGTCACATTTTAAAGTTGCAATGACTTTAGGATTTCTAAACTATGTAATTATTATAATTACTTTATGGCTTTCATCATTTTTAGATAGTTTTCAAATGTCTGTTTTTTTAATATTTTTATATGTTATCATGTTACTTTTCTTCAGTCTATTAAAAGAACTAACAATGTATAGTGTAGGAGAAATCTTCATAATTAAATTCAATTATTTTCTTTTAAATAAAAATGAAAAGAGTGAATTGTGAAAAATATTATCTCCGTATAAAAATAAAATTTAAACAACAATTATATGAAAAATAAAAATATTAAATACTTATTGCTAGTATGGTTAACTATAATTTTCACCAGCTGTGTTTCTTCTAAAAAAATGGTGTATTTTCAAGACAATGGGAATGATTTAACTTTTGAGAATTATGAAATTTTTGAGCCTAAAATTCAAATAGGTGATATTTTAAGCATCAACGTATCAGCAATTGATAAAGGAGCAGCAGTTCCTTTTAATTTATATGAATCGATTAGTGCAGCGGATCCAGAACCCTTAACTTATATCGTTGATAATGAAGGTCAAATTAATTTTCCAGTTATTGGAGCTGTTAAAGTAGAAGGAATTACTACAAAATTATTAACAAAAAAATTAACTGTGACTTTAGCAGAATATCTTGCAAAACCTATTGTAAACATTCGATTAATAAATTTTAAAGTAGCTGTTTTAGGTGAAGTAAAAACTCCAGGTACTTATTTAATACCGAACGAGCGAGTTACCATAATAGAAGCCATTAGCTTAGCCGGTGATCTAACCATAAACGGTAAGCGAAAAAATGTAATGTTAATTAGAGAGCAGGCAGGAAAAAGAGCCATTATCAAACTAGATTTAACGGATAAAAAAATCTTTAGTTCTCCTTATTTTTATTTAGCGCAAAATGATGTGATTTATGTAGAACCTAATAAAACAAAGTTAAACTCATCAGCTGTTGGCGCTAATGCAGGTATAATACTTTCATCAATTTCATCATTAATTTCAATAATAGCCATTCTTACTCGCTAAAACTTTAAAATCTAAATTATGCAAAATGAGAACCCCTCCAATTATATGTTTGAAGACGAAGAACCCATTAATTATCGAGAAAAATTTGAAAAGTATGCCTACAATTGGAAATGGTTTTTAATTAGCATATTTATTTTTAGTTTAGGCGCATACGCATATTTAAAATTTATCCCTAAACAATATACTGTTACTTCAACAATTTTAATTAATGATGAAAACAGTAAGGGGTTGCCTTCTGAACTTTCAGCTTTTGAAGACTTAGGACTGACCACTCTTGGTAAAACATCTGTCGATAATGAAATTGGGATGCTAAAATCGTTTAGTTTGATGGAAAGTGTAATAAAAAAATTAGGTACAAACATTACTTTTTATGAAAAGGGAATGATTTCCAATAAAGAATTATACAAAAATGAAATTCCATTCATAATTAATTTTTTATTGAAGGATTCCTTAGTATATAGTAAAGACACTACTTTTTCCATTCTTGCTTTAACACCTGCAAAATTTGTTCTCAAAAACAGTAGGGGTACAGTTAGTAAAGTCTATTTATTTGGTGAAAATATGCAAACAGATTTTGGAAATATTACTATTACACCAGCTGCATTAAAAAACTTAAAAAAAAATGAAGAAATAGTAGTTAAGGTCGTTCCCATAAAAAATATTATTGAAGACTTAAGAACAAATATTGAAGTTAAAACAATGTACAAAAAGTCTAGTTTAATTCAATTAATTTTAAAAGCACCTGTTAAATTAAAGTCACAAGATATTTTAAATAATTTAGTACAACAATATAACAAAGATGCCGTGGATGATAAATTATTTATCGGTAAAAGCACAAATTTATTTATAAATGAACGTCTGGATCTTATTAAAAACGAATTGTCAAATGTAGATCAGGGAGTGGAAAATTTTAAAAAAAATAATCAATTAACTGACATTGACGATGAATCTTCACTAATACTACAAAACAATGCAGAATTAGAAAAAAAAATTGTTGATTTAAATACTCAGGTAAGAGTTGCTGAGTATGTTACAGATTATGTTAACAAAAACACTGAACAAATTATACCGTCAAATTTAGGGCTATCAGATGATGCGGTTAGTACAAATAGTGCTAGATACAATGAATTATTAATAGAACGCAATCGGATTTTAAAGAGTTCAAGCAAAAAGAACCCTGTTATTATAAATTTGGATGAGCAACTGAAACAATTGAGAACCGGAATATCACATGGTTTGCAAAATTTAAAAGCATCTCTGAATATCGCTTTAAATAATACTAAAAAAGAGGAAGATAAAGTATTTTCAAGAATTTATTCGGCGCCAAAACAAGAACGACAATTTAAAGAATTTCAACGTCAACAGCAAATTATTGAAACCTTATATTTGTTTCTGTTACAAAAAAGAGAAGAAAATGCTATCTCACTAGCAGTAACTGCACCTAAAGCAAAAATAATTGATTTTGCAGATGGGAGCAATAGACCTACAAGTCCAAAATTAATTCTTGTAATCATCACAGCGCTGTCATTAGGTTTATTAATACCATTTACAACTTTGTATATTATATATTTTTTTGATAATAAAGTCCAATCTATAAAAGACATTGAAAATATCATAAAAGCACCAATAATTGGAGAAATCCCTAAAACGATTAGAGGTAGTAAAATCGTAATTCACGACACTGATAAAGAGAATATTTCTGAATCTTTCAGGATGTTGCGAACCAATATTAATTTTATGCTTTCTAAAATAAAAGGTCGCGCAAAAATAATATTTATTATGTCGACAATTGTTGGAGAAGGTAAAACTTTTACCACATTAAATCTAGCATCGGTAATTGCCCTTTCTAATAAAAAAGTATTGTTAATAGGTGGAGATATTAGAAAAGCGAATAGTAATGAATATATTAATCAAAATATAGGAAATGGATTGTCCAATTTTTTAATGGATAATTTTCTAAAAGTTTCGGATGTGATTGAACGTTCTTTAGAAGGAAACTTTGACATTATAAATTCAGGGACAGTACCTCCTAATCCATCTGAGCTAATAATGAATGGTCGTTTTGATGAAATTTTCGATTACGCAAAAGATAATTATGATTACGTTGTTGTAGATACAGCTCCTGTAAAAATGGTTACTGACTCGCTATTGTTAAGTCATTATGCTGATTTATGTTTGTATGTAATTAGACTTAATAATTTAGACAAGAGGCTTTTAGAAATTCCAAAAAAAATGTTCAATGAAAAGCGATTGCCTAATATGGCGATTCTTATAAATGGTGTTGATTTAAAACGAGGCTACGGGTATGGGCAAAGTTATGGGTATGGTAGATCTATGCCAAAAAAAAACTGGTGGAAAAGGATCATAGTAGGATAATTCGATAAGGGAAATCAAAACATTTCAATAGTATTGTTGCTTATTGGCCTTTCAAAGTCAAACTGATAAATTTACTGAAATCATTACAAATCAAAATCATAAATTTTTCGAATTATTTTGATTAGTTAAAATTAAGATTTATTTTTTTAACTTTTTGTGATTCATAAATTAGTAATCTTACTTTTAAATGATTGATAAAATGTTTTTTATAATTGATTTGATTCTTTTTCAAATGAATTAATAGTGTTAAACACTTTTTATTGTTACTAAAAAAAAGGAATAAATCATAATTTTTATTAAACGTGGACTGTTCATTTATGTAACTTTCTACAGCGGAGCTGTAAAAAATTTGTTTGTGAATTAAATTTTTTTTAAAATATCTTATTCTTAAATAGCTAATCTAGATGATTTTTTCTAAAAACAAATTTGGTATTATATTTATTATAGCTATTGCACTTTTATTAATAGCGATGGTTGGATTTGTCATGTTTGTTTAAATTATAATAATATTCAATTTCAATCATCCGACCAACTTAATAATATACATCACGCATTTTAAGTTTTTAATTAAAATAAGTTCCATCGTCTTTTAAAAAATTAAATAATTTCTTTAAAGCATTGTTTAACTATAATTTAAGTTTAAAAAATCAAGTGATTTTACCAAAAAACTTTAGTTAAGAAATCTTCTTTTTTGAATTGAAAATTAAAGACATTAGATAATGATAAAAAAATTTAAGAGAGCGGAAAACAAAAAATTATATTCTAATTTTATATCATTGTCATTTTTACATGCTGCTAATTTAATATTACCATTAATTACATTTCCTTATATGGTTAGAACTCTTGGAATAGAAATTTACGGACTTGTTATCTTTGCACAAGCGCTTATTAGCTATTTTTCTATCATCTCGGAATATGGATTTAATTTTTCCGGAACCAGAGAAATATCATTAACCAAGAATAACATCGAAGAATTAACGACAGCCTATAATTCAATTATGACAGCTCGTTTTGTATTAGTAATAATCTGTTTTGTTGTAATGGCAATTATAGTTTTTAGTTTTGAAAAATTTTCAATTCACTGGGAGTTGTATTTTTTAACCTTTGGTATGGTCATAGGAACAATGTTATTTCCGACGTGGTTTTTTCAAGGAATGGAAAAGATGAAATACATCACAATTCTGTCTGTAAGTTCAAAAGCTATTTTTACTATTTCGATATTTATATTCGTGAAATCTCCAAGTGATTATTTATTAGTCCCAGTATTAAATTCTGGAGGATATATTTTTGTTGGTATTATTTCAATGATTATAATAAATGTAAATTTTAAAATTCCGTTTAAAATCCAAAAAAGTATAAATGTCTGGAGACATCTTAGAGAAGGATATTATATTTTTATTTCTACAATTTCTACTAATTTATACACAACGACAACTACAGTTGTTTTAGGATTGGTAACTAATACAACTATGGTTGGTTATTATGCAATCGCAGAAAAAGCTTTGAGAATAATTGTAGCCATATTTTCTCCCTTTACTCAAACAATTTATCCACATGTTATTCAATTGGCAAAAAACTCATTCGAAGAAACTGTAGTTTTTTTGCGGAGAATTTTAAATTTTACGATTTTAATTTCAATTTTTATTTGGATAATCGGATTCATTTTTGCAGAGCCAATATTTCATTTGTTGTTTAGTCAAAATGTTAACCATTCAATATTAATTTTTAGAATTTTATCTCCACTTATAATAATACTGCCCACTGCATCAATACTATTTAACGTTGTATTGTTACCTTTTAAAATGGATAAATATTTTTCTAGAATCTACATGACGGGTGCAATTTTAAATTTGTTTGTCTTAGGAATTTTACTTTTTGTATTCAAACTATCTACTGTTGGGGCAGCTATATCTTTATTAATTTGCGAGTTTACCATAACAATTTATGCCGCAATAGTTATTCAAAGAAACAATATAAAAGTATTTTCATTTTATAAATAAATCATGAAAAGATTTCTAAAATCTAATAAAAAAGATCTGACTTTCTGGTATACTGCCCTGCTATTGGTTCTTTCCCAAACAGCTTGGGACCAAGCTGTAGTTTTTTTATCAATTCCTTTATTAATTCATCTTGAACTTAATAGATCAGTAAATGCCTCTCTTGGATTAAAAAATATTTTTTTTTTAAAGATGATTATTTTTACAGGATTTTTAGTTGGGATAGTCCATTTAGCGGAATATGATTTGTATTATTTTTCTAGAGATATAATGTACTTTATTCAAGCTCCAATATTTATAATTATCGGGTTTTACATGTCTAAAAACATAATTGATTTTAGAGAGCTAATACGAATTGTTGTACTAAGTTCGCTTGTTATAACTGTTTATAAATTTGTAGAGTTAGTTTTAAATCCAGCATTATTGACCCAACTAGGTCTTGAAACAAGATATGAGTATAGCTTATCAAATGCAACAGCATTGTTAGCATTTACAATATTGTTTTACGCAAGAATATGTAAATTTAAAATATTTAAAAATTTTCAAGAATGGCTGATAATGGGTATTTCTCTGTTCTCAGTTGCGATATCATTTTCGAGAACAGATTATTTTTTATTATTGGTAATGATTTTAATTCCTTTAATAAACAAAGCTTTTTATATTTTAAAAATCTACTGGCTAACAGTGTTTGTAGTAGTAGTAATTATTTTTGGAGGCTTTTTCATAAAAGTTGAATCCAGTGCAATTGAAGAAGATACATTTCAATCAAAAATAAATCATTCTTTCAATGAAATTCTTGTTCAGGATTATGAAACATCATTTGAAATAAGTCAAAACTGGCGCGGATATGAAGCATTTTTAGGGTTAACAAAATTCAGTGAAGGTAATTTTATTGAGATATTAGTAGGCCAGGGCTTCGGTACTGTCGTTTATACTCCGAATTGGATTTTTAATGGTGAAATGGATTCATTAGATGTTTTACCTATGTTCCATAATGGTTTTATTACAGTATTATTAAAAACCGGATTACTTGGGTTATTTTTTTTCTTTCTTTTTTTATTTAAACTTTTAAAAGTGGCCTTGAAAGTTCCTATACTAAGTTTTAGTAAGCTAGAAAAATTAACGACCATGCTTTTACAGGCAGCTGTATTTACCGTCTTGCTTCTAACTTTTGTAGTTCATGGAATTTTTACAACAACAACGCCTGTACTGCTACTTATTACAATTGGCGCTACACTTAAAATGAAAACATTCAGAGGAAAAATTATAAAAATAAATTAATTGTAACCAACAATATGAAAGAAAAACTTACAGTTGGATATTTAACCGCAAAAAATCCAAAAGATAAAAGAAGTTGGTCCGGAACCCATTTTAAGATGTATGAATCCTTATTGAAAGAAGTTGATGAAGTTTATTTAATTGCGCCAATAAAGTATAATTTAATAATAAAATCGCTGCTTTTAATAAACACTTTTATAAATCAGATGTTTTTTATAAAAAAATATGATAGATCGCACAGTTTGGTATTAAGTAAATTTTATGCTTCTCAAATAAAAAAAAAACTCAAAAATAAAAAAATTGATGTAATTTTTGCTCCAGTAGCATCGACGGAAATAGCTTATTTGGACACATCGATACCAATATGTTATTTGTCAGATAGCTCTTTTGGACAATTAAACAATTATTATGATTATTTTTCAAATATTTCCAATTTTTCTTGTAAAGAGGGTAATTTAATCGAAAAATACGCACTAAAAAAGTCTGTCACTCATGTTTATTCTTCCACTTGGGCGGCTGAATATGTAATTAATAATTATAAAGTTGATAAAAGTTCTGTCTTTACAGTGCAATTTGGAGCCAATCTAGATTTTACACCGCAAAAAGCAAGTTTAAACAAACAATTCGATAGTACCATAAATTTTCTTTTTTTAGGAGTAGATTGGCAAAGAAAAGGTGGAGAAATTGTAGTAGAAACATTCAATCTTTTAATTAATAGAGGATATGATATAACTTTAACAATTTGTGGTTGTATTCCTGTTTTATTTAAAAATGATGATAAAATTAAAATAGTGCCATTTCTTGATAAGAACAAAAGTGAAGAATATGATGTTTTATTAAATATTTTATACAATACACATCTTCTATTTGTTCCTACCCGTGCTGATTGCACTCCTATAGTGTTTTGCGAAGCTAATGCTTTTGGAATACCGGTTATAACTACAGATACCGGTGGAGTTAGTTCAATTATTGAAAGTGGTGTAAACGGTTATACTTTGCCGTTTACAGCTACGTCACATGATTATGCGGCTACTATTCAATCGCTTTTAGATGATCGAGTCCAATTAAGTAATTTATCTTTAAACGCCCGCAAGAAATTTGAAAATGAATTAAATTGGGACATTTGGGGACAAAAAATGAGAGAAATACTTAAAATGACAAAGCTTCCAAATTACAAGAGCGAAAGTAATTAGGAATTTAGTATTTAACTGATAATTGTATTGTTTTTAATTTATAGAATTTTCTTTTATAACTAATTAAAGCTAAAATTTTTTTATTGCTGGAGCTATGTCAAATTAATTTAATCCGTTGGTTGTAATTTTTAATAATAAATTTTAGTCAATTTAAGTAATTTTCTCCCTAACCTCCAAGAAAAAAATTGTCAATACAACAAGAAAAATTTTGTTAAAAACGGTTCTTAATAAAATTGATGTTTTGCCTCGCTCCACAAATAAAAAACTTGAACTAATGTTTTGAACAACTACACCCAACAAGTTGATTTGTGGTGCTCTAAAAACAGTTTCTAAAACAAAACACTATTTGATGAAAAAAGCAAATAAATTAACGTCTATTGATGTAATCATCTTGAATTTTGAATCATATTTAGATACTATCAATTGTGTTAAGTACCTGCAAAAACAAGAAAAAATAGAGTTAAATATTCTAATAGTTGACAATTGCTCATCCAATAAATCATATGATATATTAAAAGATATATATCTAGAAATTAAAAATATTGAAGTAATTCTTAGCGAAAAAAATGGAGGTTATGCATATGGCAATAATTTTGGTTTACATCATTTAGAAAAAAAGAACATAGATTTTATTGTAATTAGCAATAATGATATTATGATAAAAGACACATTATTATTATTCAAAATGGCTGAACAATATAAAAAATTGAATAAACCGGCTTTTATCGCTCCTTTAATGCATGATAATGGAAAGATATCAAAGATGTCAGCATGGAAAATCCCCAAATTTATAGATGATTTAAAAGGCTCACTATTCACATTAGATTTTTTGTTTCGTGATGAAGACTTCTATAGGGGGAGGCAAATCTATAACACTGACCATCTTTCAAAAATGAAGCCTGTAGATTGTTTGGCGGGCTCTTTTTTCATGGGTGTTAAAAAAGTGTTTTTTGATATGGGGTTGTTAGATGAAAATACTTTTTTGTATATGGAAGAATCTATTATAGGTATCAAAGTTAAAAGATTGGGACTTAACAATTACCTTTTGTATAACTTAAATTATAATCATTTATCCTCACAAACTATTTCAAATCATTTGAGTTTTATTAAAATGCACAAATACGCTTTCAAAAGTAAAATCTATTTTCATAAAGCATATCTTAAGTCGAGCAACTCAAAAATCTTTTTATTAAAATCTTTATTTGAAGTATGGAAAATTGAAAGTTATTTTGTCAGAAAAATAAAGATATATTTGAGTGTAAAGAAGTAACAGAATGCCGGTAGTAAATTTTTTAAAAGCAGTATATGTATGAAAAACTATAAAATTTTTGTTGATGCACATATATTTGACGGGGAATTTCAAGGTACATTGACTTACGTTAAAGAATTGTATTTAAAGATTTTATTTTTAAACCCTACTATTACCTTGTATTTTGGTGCAAATAAAATTGAAAATATTAAGGAATATTTTGGAAATCATCCTAATGTAAAATACATTCAGTATTCTTCGAGAATAAGTTTTAATAGGATTTTTATAGAAATACCTAAAATAATCAATGAATTAGGTTGCACACATGCTCATTTTCAATATGTTATTCCTTTTTTTAAAAATAGAAACTGCAAATATATCGTCACAATTCATGATATTCTTTTTAATGATTTTTTTAATGATTTTTCTTTTTTCTACCGATTACAACGCAACATATTATTTTTTTTAAGTGCTAAACGCTGTGATTATTTATTGACGGTCTCAGATTATTCCAAACAAAAAATTGCCAAACAATTCAATATTAAAGCAAATAAAATAATAATTACCCCAAATGCTGTTTCAGATGATTACTTTCATTTTAAAACCTCAAAAGATGTTTCAAAAATATACATCAATGATCGATATGCCGTCCAAAATTTTATTTTATATGTAAGCCGTATAGAACCGAGAAAAAATCAAAATTTATTAGTTACAGCTTTTGTGAAGGAAAAACTTTGGAAAAAAGGTTTTGCTCTCGTATTAATTGGAGACAATACATTGCACAGTGGACTTTTTGACAATATAAGTAGTTTAAAAAAAGAAATTAAAAAATCTATTTTCTGGTTTGAGAAAGTTAGTGATTTAGATTTGAAGAATTTTTTAAATGCAGCAGAATTTTTTGTCTATCCTTCTAAAGCTGAGGGATTTGGTATCCCTCCATTAGAAGCTGGAGCATTGTGTACACCTGTTATTTGCTCTAATACTACCGCAATGGCTGATTTTGATTTTTTTAATCCCTATTTTTTTGATCCAAATAATTACGAAGAATTCGCTAAAATCATTAATCAGATGACACAAAATATAAAAAGTATAGATTTAAGCGCAATACAATCAACTATCAAAGGGCAATACTCTTGGGAAGAAAGCGCTAGAATAATGCTTGAAAAAGTGATTTTAGTATGAGACAAAAAAAAATAGCCATTATCGGTGTTGTTGGTCTTCCTGCTAAATATGGTGGCTTTGAAACCCTTACTGAATATTTAACGAAGCACTTAACCAATTCATTTGATGTTACTGTTTATTGTAGTAGTGTTTTTTATTCTAAAAAGTTAAAAAGGTATAATAATGCCAATTTAAAATATATTCCATTAAATGCAAATGGTGTTCAAAGTATTTTGTACGATATAATTTCCATTTTTAACGCCGTATTTTATGCAGATGTACTATTAATATTGGGAGTTTCGGGTTGTATTGTTTTGCCATTTATTAAATTGATATCTAATAAATTAATTATTGTTAATATCGATGGGTTAGAGTGGAAACGTGCAAAATGGGGGAGAGTAGCTAAAATGTTTTTAAAATATTCTGAAAAAATAGCAGTAAACTATGCTGACAGTGTTGTTTCTGATAATAAAGTAATCCAAGATTATGTAAAACATGTTTATAATATCAATAGTGAGTTAATTGCATATGGTGCTAATCACACAAAGAAAGAAGCGTTAAGTGTCAAAGTTTTATCTGAATATCCTTTCTTAGCTGAAAAATACGCATTTAAAGTTTGTAGAATAGAACCCGAAAACAACATTTATTTAATATTGCATACCTTTTCACAACATCCAAGTTTAAGTATTGTTGTCATAGGGAATTGGAACAATAGTAATTATGGTAAAGAAATGAAATTAAAATTCAATAATTTTGAAAACATCCATTTATTAGACCCCATTTATGAGCAAAATATATTAAATCAAATTAGAAGTAATTGTTATGTTTATGTCCATGGTCATAGTGCAGGAGGAACTAATCCTTCATTAGTGGAAGCAATGTTTCTAGAATTGCCTATCATAACTTATGGTGTAAATTATAATGTGGAAACTACAGCTAATAAAGCCAAGTATTTTGCAAATAAAAATGAATTATTTAAAATATTATCAAATATTAATCAAGAAGAGTTAAATGTGGTTGCTAAGGATATGAAAAATGTGGCTAATAAAATTTACACTTGGGAAGCCGTTACAGCCGATTATGCTAATCTATTCCTACAAAATTCAAAATAATTTTAGTATCAGAAATCTATTTTAAGATATAAAGATTAGTTTGCAATATGTGAAAAAAATAAGAAAATTCGTATCAAAAAATCAACAAAAAAGGGGTTATCGAAAAACAGTGTTTTAGAAATCAAGAGGTTACTCGCTAAAGTTATATAATCCTAGGTCAATATTTTTAAAATAAATAAAATAGCGCCATATTTTTGAAATCAAAAAATCAAAATAAGAGCGGTAGAAAATTTTAAAATAAAAAAATAAATTAAATGTAAAAAGGATTTCGAATTAAGACAATGTTTGTAATAATAAAAAGCTGTCTTTATGGGACAGCTTCTGTACTCTTAGTAATATGTTTATATTTTAGTTTCTTCTTGCAATTGAACCTTTTTGACTTCATCTTTGCGTTCTAAAAGAGCCATGTAAAATCCATCGAAACCTGACTCCGAAGCCAAGATTTTTTGGTCTTTTATAAAATTGAAATGTTTACCAATATCTGTAGTCAAAAAACGAGCAATTTGATCTTGATTCTCGGATGGTAAAATAGAACAAGTAGCATACACTAATTTCCCTCCCGGTTTTACAATTTTAGAATAACTTTCTAAAACTTCCGATTGTACTTTACGGATGTTGTCAATGAATTCCGGTTTCAATTTCCATTTAGCGTCAGGATTTCTTTTCAAAACTCCTAAACCGCTACATGGTGCGTCAATCAAAACACGGTCTGCTTTTTCATGTAATTTTTTTATGATTTTTGTCGAGTCAATAATACGGTATTCAATATTGAAAGCACCGTCTCTTTTGGCTCTGATTTTTAATTGCTTTAATTTGCTTTCATACAGATCCATAGCGATTAACTGTCCTTTGTTTTCCATTAAAGAAGCAATGTGAAGCGTTTTCCCTCCGGCGCCAGCGCAGGTATCAACTACACGCATTCCTGGTTTTACATCAAGGAAAGCAGCAACTAATTGTGAGTTGGCATCCTGAACTTCAAAAAAACCTTGTTTGAATGCATCAGTCAAGAAAACATTAGCTCTTTCTTTCAGCACTAAAGCGTCAGGCTGACTTTTCAGCGTTTCTGTTTCAATGTTCAAATCCATCAAAATAGCACGCAACGCTTCTCTTGTTGTCTTAAGAGTATTTACCCTCAAGATTACTTTAGCTGGTTGGTTTTGAGCTGTGATTTCGGTAGTCCAAACTTTCTCGCCTAATTCTTTTACGCCTAATTCATCCATCCAGTCCGGAATAGATTCTTTTAAAGCTCTTACTTTTGAAAGTTCGTCAAAACGCCCTTTTATTTTTCGTTCTGGAGTTCCTTCCAGTTGACGCCAATCCGGAATTGGATAACCTCTTAATACTGCCCAAACAGAAAACATTCTCCAAAGATTTTCTCGGTCAAATGGCTCTTTTACTTCGGCTATTTCTGCGTATAATCTTTTCCAACGTACAATTTCGTAGATGGTTTCGGCAACAAACTTTCTGTCAGAACTTCCCCAACGTTTGTCTTTTTTTAAGGATCTTGCCACTACTTTATCCGCATATTCGCCTTCGTTAAAAATGGCATTCAAGGCGTCTATTGTTGTGTAAACTAAATTTCTGTGTAATCTCATTTTAAATAATTGAGGTGCAAAGGTACTATTAATTGATCGAATGTTATATTTTAAACAATGAATGTTATTGATTTTAATTTTTTTGCATAAAAAAACACTGCATTTAAAACAGTGTTTTTCTATATTTTAAAATGAAAAAAGTTTATTTTACCCTTGTTAATGCGATCTTCTCAGGCGCGTGAAGCACCATTGGAAACTTTTCGATTTTAACGGAACTGCTGTCTAAACCAAAGGCTCTTTCTTCGGATAAACTTAATTTTTTAATTAAGAAATAAGAGTTCATAATTATTTTTTCATGCCATCTTAAGTCACTGTCGTTAGAAAGGAACTTTTCAGACAATACAAATTTGAAATCACCGATGATGTTATTTTTGTTCAAAGATTCGTAACGGCTGGTAATATCAACTTCTCCTTTTTGGACCATATCCTTGATAACTTCCTTAAACATCAGGTTGATTTTAGTAGGTTCTCTAAAGCCTAAATTGAAGTCTACACGGTACAAATCATCTTTTACTATTTCAGTTACCTTATATTCTGTTTTGTAAGGTTCCGTTAATATATTAACATGAACAAACCAGTAAATATCAGCTCTTTTTGGTCTTTTTTGTAAAATAGAATACATTACTTTTTCTTCTATTTCATCCACTCTTCCGGCATTGGTCATGTAAACTAAATGTGTTGCATATTTTGGTATAGTTAAGTCAGTACTTAATTCACCAAGAACTTTTTTATAATCCTCAATTTTAACAATTTTAGTGTAGCTTTTATTAATTTGCTTCGCTAAATACCAAATGGTCATTATACTAATTAAAGCGATTGCTATTAAAAGCGTTACATATCCACCTTCAGCGAACTTAGTAATATTAGCTACCAAAAAACTAAATTCGATTATTAAATAAATAGTAATCAATGGTACAATGAAATATAATTTTACTCTTTTCAATATTAAATAAAAATTAAGTAAAATAGTGGTCATAATCATACACAAGATAATGGCCAGACCGTAAGCATGTTCCATATTACTGGATTCTTCAAAGTGCAAAACTATTCCAACACAACCGATAAACAACAACCAGTTGATTGATGGAATGTACAATTGGCCTTTCAATTCGGTAGGATATTTGATTTTTACTTTTGGCCAAAAATTCAATCGCATCGCTTCATTTATCAAAGTAAAAGATCCGCTAATTAATGCTTGCGACGCAATTACAGCAGCAAGTGTAGCGATTACAATTCCGATAGGTTGAAACCAGTCTGGCATTATTAGGTAAAAAGGATTTCCGTTTTCTCCACCCAAACTTTGTAATGTTTTTCCCTCGTGTTGAATTAAATAAGCTGCTTGACCAAAATAATTAAGCACTAAAGCAGTCTTTACAAAAATCCAGCTGATTCTAATATTTTTTCTGCCGCAATGTCCCATATCAGAATATAATGCTTCAGCTCCCGTTGTACAAAGAAATACAAACCCTAAAACAAAAAAGCCTTCCGGATGAATCGTCAACAAATGATAAGCATAATACGGGTTGATTGCTTTAAAAACCTCAGCATGTTGAGAAATCTGTGTAATTCCCAAAACAGCAAGCATACTAAACCAAATTAGCATCATAGGTGCAAAAAATTTACCGACTAATTTGCTTCCAAATTGCTGAATTGTAAACAACACAAATAAAATACCTATCACAATTGGGATTGTATTTATTTGTGGATAAAATGTTTTTATCCCCTCTATTGCAGACGATACTGAAATCGGGGGTGTTATAATTCCGTCAGCGAGTAAGGCACTTCCACCGATTATTGCTGGGACAATCAGCCATTTAATTTTTGTTTTTTTGACTAAAGCATATAAAGCAAAGATTCCACCCTCGCCATTGTTGTCAGCACTTAAAGTGATGATGACGTACTTTATGGTGGTCTGTAAAGTAAGTGTCCAAAAAACTGCTGAAACGCCTCCTAAAACAATATCTGCATTAATGATATGATCCCCAAGTATAGCTTTCATTACGTATAAAGGCGAAGTTCCGATATCGCCATAAATTATTCCCAATGAAATTAATAAACCTCCTAATGTCAATTTGCTATGCAAGTCCTTGTGCGCTGTGCTCATGTATAATTTTTAAAAAACTGGTTCAAATTTACACTTTTATAATAAATTAGCGCTTTTTATTTCATAAAAAAAACACGGCTAAATGAGCCGTGTTTTTTTACTTTTCTGATACCGTTTTTTAAAATCTTCCGTTGTCATTTCTGGAAGAACTGCCTCTGCTTTGCGATTCTCTTCTTTGTGATTCTCCTCTTTGTGGTTCAGCTTGACTAGAAGGATTGCTTCTGCCTTGTGATTCTCCTCTTTGAGAATTTCCTCTTTCTGGCGATGCCTGACCAGAAGAACTGGTTCTGCTTTGAGAATAATCTCTTTGAGAATTACCTCTTTGTGGTTCAGCTTGACTAGAACGATTGATTCTGCCTTGTGATTCTCCTCTTTCCGAATTTCCTCTCTCTGGCGATGTCTGAGTAGAAGGACTGGTTCTGTTTTGAGAATACCCTCTCTGAGAATTTCCTCTTTGTGGCGTTCCCTGAGTAGAAGAATTAGTTCTGTTTTGAGAATACTCTCTTTGAGAATTTCTTCTTTCTGGCGATGCCTGAGTAGAAGGATTGGTTCTGTTTTGAGAATACTCTCTTTGAGAATTTCCTCTTTCTGGCGATGCCTGAGTAGAAGGATTGGTTCTGTTTTGTGAATACTTTCTTTGAGAATTTCCTCTTTCTGGCGATTCCTGAATAGAAGGATTGGTTCTGTTTTGAGAATAATCCCTGGACGAACCTGACCTTTGTGCTGAAACTCCACCTCTTGTAGTGTTCATTCTGTTTTGCGAATTGTCTCTTTGAGTTTCAGTTCTTCTGTTTGAGTAACCAACTTCATTTCTAGAAGCTCTTCTCTGATCTAATTCATAACGGTTTGTTACATTAACATTTCTTCTTGAAAACGAATAATTCGGATTTTGTCTTTCGTAACCATTTGAACGTCTTGAATTGTGTAAAACTACAGCACGATTACTTCTTCTGTTGTTAACATAATTATAATTGTTATTGATGTTCAGACTAATGTTAATATTATTTCTATAACGGAATACAGGAAATGGATTCCATGCATAATAATAGGAAGGATAATATCCCCAATTCCAAGTAGAGTAATAAGGATGATAATTAGGTGACCAGAATGAAGCATATATTAAAGGAGTGGTATAATAGTCGGGCTCATAAATATAATTTTCACCATACATGAAAACATCTCCAACCACTTGAACGTGAATTTTATTGTTTCTGTCTTTTTCAACATCAATTGTAGCAACATCTTGGTAAAAATCATCATCAAGGACAGATTGAATAATGATTAAATGCGTTCTATTTTCGACGGTTTCAATAACCCGTAAATAGTCAACTTGATTGTCGTCGTTTAAATCTAAATTTGATATTTGAAGTTCAGGATCATTTAGGCGTCTTTCAAAATCCTGTAAGTCTTTAGAATCCCCAAAAATAGAAGCAACAGCTCTTAGATCAAGATTATCGCTGATTTCGGCATTCATTGCATTTACTGATGTTCTATCTTGCGCTTGTGTTTGTGTTGCGAAAACAGAGGTCAATAGACTCAATAATAGTAATTTCGTTTTCATAATTAAATGGATTAAGTTTTCCCTTTTTTTTCAAGATCCAATTATTATGCCAATTAATTTTAGTCTCTATTTGTGTTTTGATTATTAATTGTAAATTAGCCCGAAAATGTATGAAAATTAAAAATATTTTTTTAATTATAGTGGTTGTAATTGTTCTGGTGTCTTGTAAAACAGCTGATTATAAATTAGTGAATTTAAATAGAATTAGTTTTCAATCTGTTGTAATTGATACGATTTTTCAAGATAAAATAAGTATTAGAGCGATTCTAATTGATAAAAATAAAATTTGGTATGCTGCAGATAAAGGAAGATATGGTTTTTACAATTTAAATACCGGTCAAAAATTGGAGAACACCATTATCAAGGATTCTTTAAAACTTGAATTCAGAAGTATTGCCCAAACAGCGCAGCATATATTTATTTTAAATGTTGCAAATCCGGCGTTGTTACACCGAATTTCAAAAGATGGAAAAGAAACAAAAATAGTGTACCAAGAAAATCATGAGAAAGTTTTTTATGACAGTATGCAGTTTTGGGATGATAAAGATGGTATTGCCATGGGAGATCCAATCGCTGGCTGTCTGAACATCATTACGACCCGTGACGGAGGAAATTCATGGAATAAAATTCCGTGTGATAAATTACCAAAAGTGATGGATGGCGAAGCCGCTTTTGCCGCAAGTAATACTAATATTGTCATTAGAGAAAATAATACATGGATTGTTTCCGGTGGAAAAAAATCGAGGGTTTTTTATTCTTCCAATAGAGGAAATAACTGGACTGTTTATAATTCTCCTATTGTGCAAGGCAAAACGATGACCGGAATTTTTACGGCTGATTTTTATGATGCAGATAACGGATTTGTAGCCGGAGGTGATTACGAAAACAGAAATCAGAACTTCTCCAATAAAGCCATTACAGCAGATGGTGGAAAAACATGGACGCTTACAGCTGAAAATCAAGGTTTCGGATATGCTTCGTGCGTACAATATGTTCCTAAAAGTAACGGTAAAGGTCTTGTTGCTGTTGGTTTTTCAGGAATTTATTATTCTTCTGACAGCGGCGTTTCATGGAAACAATTGTCAACCGATTCAACTCTGAACACAATTCGTTTTACAGATGAAAAAACCGCTATCGCAGCGGGACAAAATAAAATGATTCGGATTAATTTTAAGTAAAGAAAAACCTAAGTTCCCAAATAACATGGTATTTGCGGTATTTTTTTTAAACTGAGAAAATAAAAAAGCGATTATTTCTTCTGGCCTTTATTGCGGTATTGATGTAATAATTTTCTATTGAAATCTTCCTCTGCTTTTCGGAGTTTAATAATTTTTACTGAAGGCAGTATTTTTCTCAAATTTTGAGTGAATTTTTTTCGAAGTAAAAATAATTCCTCTTCTGTATCTTCCATTTGAACTAAAAAATTATTAGCTTCTTTTTCGGTTATTTTATCTAATGAACCGTCACTCATTCTTTTCATAAAAGCTCTCATTTTTTGATGTCTTAATTCAAATTGTTTATCATCAAAAGTGTTGTAAAGAGGCCAGAATTTCTCTGCTTCATTTGTTGTTAAGTCTAGTTCTGTCGTAAAAAAAGCGACCTTTAACGTTTTTATTTTCTCTTTTTTTTCTTGCATACTTTCACCTTGAGCGTAAAAGCTGACTGAAACAAACAGCAATAATAGGGGTAATAATTTTCTAAAGTTCATTTTATGTTTTTTTTTAAATTTTAGCTTAAAGGATATTTGTTATTTATTCTAAAATTAGATTTTCCAAATTTGAATTGGCTGATAAAACGTCCTCTATAGCTTCATCTTCTAAAACAATACTTGTATTCATGTTATTAATATCCTCGGTTTCCAAAACACGTATCAAGTCATATTGGTTCACGTTCGATTGATAATTAATGTAATTTTCCAGTGCAATTCTATCCAATGCTTGAGAACTGGCGGTTGAATAATTTAAATATGGAATCATCAAGGCAATTACTAAAACTGCTGCAACCATCAGTAATATATTTTTTCTTTTTTGAAAAATGGAAATTACTTTTGGTTCACTCGCAGGTAATTGTTCCATCATTTTGACCGAAAAATTTTCAAAATAATCATCCGGTGTTTTAAATCCGGTTTCAATTTTAGGCTCGTTTTCTAATTTAAATGCTTTCATATTTTTTTAGACATGATTATTGCAAAAAGGTTTAATTGGTCGATACATAAGTTTCTATTTTTTTTACTGCTATGTGATAGGATGCTTTTAATCCTCCCACTGAAGTTCCCAAAATTTCCGAAATTGCTTCGTACTTGAGTTCTTCAAAATATTTCATTTTAAAAATCAGCTGTTGTTTTTCTGGCAACAATGCAATCGCTTTTTGTAATTTTAGTTGAATTTCATTACCATCAAAAAAGACATCGGCTTCCAGATTGTCGAGCGTTTTGTTTTGCAATATTTCAGATGAAATGCTACTTAATTTTGATTTTTGTTTTAGAAAAGTTAAGGCTTCATTGGTCGCAATACGGTACATCCATGAAAAGAGTTTGCTTTCTCCTTTAAAATTTTTCAAATGTTGAAATATTTTAATAAAAGTATTTTGCAGAACATCATCAGTATCGTCGTGGTTCAAAACGATGTTACGAACGTGATTGTAAAGAGGTCTTTGATAATCCGATATCAAACGCTGAAACGCTTGGTTTTGCGTTTTAGGGTTTAACAATCGTTTTATAAATTCCTGTTCTTCTAGCAAAATTTGTATTTTAAGGTTAGAATGGAATTTATTAAAAAGGTTTAATCGTCGTAATACAATTTTAAAATTCGGATTGCTCTTCTTCTTTAATGATGGCCGGTTCCGGTGTTTTTACTGCTTCCACTTTCTTGATGACAGGTGTTACATAAGAATTGACAGGAATTGCTTTTGGTGTAATAGGGTAGTAAATTTCAGTGACCCATTTTGAAGGATTCTTAATTTGGGACCGGCTTTTTGTGAAAATTTCTAAATGTGAAAACACAGGATCTACCGGAATTCTATTAGCGTTTATGTATTCTTTGGTTTTATCCAATGCTTTTCTACTATGGGAATAATCACCTGTCAAAGTTGTTTTGACTGCATCAAAAGGTTCTAACTTATCCGCTAAAATATCACTTCCCGAACTCGTTAATATTTGACTTTTTATTGGTACACAAAAGGATAATTTGGTCAATCCGTTCGCTAAATCATAAGTGTGATAAAGTATAAACGGTTTGCCATTTAATTCAATATTATTTTGTTTGCAGAATGTGATGATTTTATAAAATACGACTCTGGAATTTTTAGTAACACTAGAAATTTTACTGGTAAAGGTTTGTTTTAAGTAAAAAGTACCGGCTTTTTTTACTAATCCATTCACTTTTACAGTGTGTGTATTTAATTCAAAATCAAGAGTTTTGTCAAGACTAGCCAAGCTTTTTTCATATATTTTGCCAATGATATTGTCAATTCCACCATTGAATGCAGTGTAGACTTTCATAGAAAAACTCATTTTTCCTATGGTTTTCCAAGTAACTTTTGTGCCCCCAACCGTATCTTTAAATTTCCAAAAAACCAAAGATTCCGTACCGCCAAAATTCATTTTTTGAGATATACTATCGTTTTCTTTAACAAAAAGAGTTTTTATATTTCCTGTTCCATCTTTTCCCTCCCATGAATACGATGCTCCAGGTCCGATTGTTACAGTAGAGTAATTTATTTTCATTTGCGGATCTTCTGTAATCCAAGAACCAAAATCTTCCCAGTTTCTGAAATCATTAACAAAACTAAACACATTGCATTTTGGAGAATTTATGATTTGACTTCTTTCTACAGTAAAATCTCCTTTTTGAGTGGCCACAAAAATGGATAAAGCCACAAAACTAAGTAGCAGTAAAAGAAATAAATATTTTAAAATCCTCATAATACACAGGTTTATTAATTTTTGTAAAGTTAAAGATTTAATTTACAAGTAGCAGAAAGTGTTAAATAAATATAATGTCATTTTTACATCAAAAATCGTAGTCAAAAAAGTTAATTTTCTAAAATGAATCTTAGTGGTCAAACGAAATGAGTAGAACTAATATTTAAAACTGTAATCTAGCTTTATAAAGCAGAAGTAAGGAATTTGATTTGGAATGATAAAATAGTACGGAAATAAAAAAGTCCACTGAAGAGTGGACATCATTACTTTATTTTAAAAAAATTAACGTTTGAAAAACACTTTTATTAAAAATAAAATTCCAATAAAAATTCCAAATCCTATCAGAATTTTGTAATTTCCTTTATAAAACTCTTGATGTATTTTTATATCTTTCCGGTAAGAATAAATTGCAGCAATAATAAATGCAATAAAAAATAAGCCTGCAAACACTAATTGACCTTGACTAAACATAGTTTAAATTATTTTAGGCAAATTTAGTTAATAGTTTAGAAATAGTTGCTAATTTGCCTTTTCATTTAATAAAATAAAAAGATGCAAAAACAGATAAACTCAGTTAAAGAATTTCACACAGCTTTTAAAATAGGCCACAGTGAAGTTCCCACCGCTAATTTAGGAGAAAGTAAACATGAACTCCGCTATAATTTAATGAAAGAGGAAAACGAAGAGTATCTTGAAGCAGTCAAAAACAATGATTTAATAGAAATTGTGGATGCATTGGGTGACATGATGTACATTCTATGCGGAACTATTATCGAACATGGTTTACAACATAAAATAGAGGCCGTTTTCGACGAAATCCAACGGAGTAATATGAGTAAATTAGATGAAGAAGGAAAGCCTATATATCGGGAAGATGGAAAAGTATTGAAAGGTCCAAATTATTTTAAACCAGATTTTTCTAAAATATTTGAGAATACTTAATTAGCGTCCTGGCAAACTAAATTCAGCCAAAATAATAGAAAACAAAAAAGCGATTTTCAGAGTGAAAATCGCTTTTTTAAAATTATAAAATGTTGAATTTATACTTTAACAGTCCACCCAAAAGTATCTTCTTCCAGTTTATTTTGGATATTAGTCAACTTATCTTTTAATTGTATTGCCACAGTTTTTTCGATTTTTGGCAATTCATAATAAACATCCTGATAAGAGAATCCAGAAATTGGACTAACGACAGCTGCTGTTCCAGCGCCAAAAATCTCTTTTAAAGTTCCGTTTTTTGAAGCTTCAACAAGTTCAGAAACCAATACGGGACGAACCTCTACATCAATACCTTCACTTTTAGCCAAATCGATTAGTGTTTTTCGGGTTACACCATCAAGAATTCTTTCACTGACCGGAGCTGTTAGTAATGTGTCATTTATTCGAAAGAAAACATTCATCGTTCCTGCTTCTTCCAGTTTAGTATGCGTTGCATCATCGGTCCAAATTACTTGTTGGAAACCTTCCTTATTCGCTAACTCGGTAGGGTAGAACTGTGCAGCGTAATTTCCGGCAGCTTTAGCAGCCCCAATTCCTCCATTGGCAGCTCTACTGAAATGTTCAGCTATCAATACTTTTACATCGCCTGAATAATAAGAAGATACAGGAGATAAAATAATCATGAATTTATAAGCATTTGATGGATTTGCAATTACACCAGTTCCAGTTGCAATCATAAACGGTCTGATATACATGGCGTTTCCTTTTCCTTTTTTAATCCAGGCTTTGTCTAATTGTAACAATTGCTTTAGACCATTCATGAAAATTTCCTCTGGAACTTCCGGCATAGCCATTCTCACTGCTGATTTATTAAAACGTTTGTAATTTTCATCAGGTCTAAAAAGCCAAATAGCATCAGTGCTGTCTCTGTAGGCTTTCATCCCTTCAAAAATAGCTTGGCCATAATGAAAAACTCTTGTTGATGGGTCTAACAAAAAAGGGGCATAAGGCTTAATAACTGGCTCTTGCCATTCCCCGTTTTTAAAATCACATTCAAATAAATGATCCGTAAAAACGGAACCAAAGTTTAAGTTGTCAAAATCTACCTCTTTTATTTTTGAAGTAGAAGATTTTATAATTTCAATTTTGTTAGTTTGAGTTGTACTCATAGTAATGTATTGTTTTTTAATTTTTTTAAAATGATGAGTTAAAACTTAAAAGAATCTGGTTTTCACAAATTGGCATTTAATTTTTGCAAAATTAAATAAAAATCAGCAAATTACTTATCAAAACAATATTAATTATAGTCTTTGACTAAGATTTATTTACGTTTTAAAAAATTAGAAATAAATAAGTTTAATTCTCTCGATTACATAATAAATTGTGCTTTTTCAGCAGTAAGCGTAATAGTTTTTATTAATTTTGACAAGTATTAGAATTTTAAATCAATACAAATAAAGCGTATAATTTTGAAAAGAGAAATAATCCAGACACTCGATGGTTCAACAACCATACATATATCAGAATGGGACGAATGTTATCATTCTAAACACGGAGCCATTCAGGAAGCAAGACATGTTTTTATAAAAAATGGTCTTTCCTTATTTCAAAACCAGAAAGTTGCTATTTTGGAAATAGGATTTGGCACTGGTTTAAATGCTTTTATTACACTTTTGGAGGCTAAAAAAATGCAGCAAACTATCGATTATGTTGGAGTAGAAGCCTATCCAATTTCAGCTGATGAAGTTTTGAAGATGAATTATGTGACCGAATTAGAGGCAACTCAGCAAAGTGCGATTTTCGATATGATGCATGAAAGCAATTGGGAAAAAAAAATTGTTTTGAATGATGATTTTACATTGACTAAAAGGAAACAATTCTTTGAAGAAATTAACGAAGAAAATAAATTTGATTTGATTTATTTCGATGCTTTTGGATACAGAGTGCAACCTGAACTATGGAGTACGGCAATTTTTGAAAAAATGTTTAAAGCGCTTAAACAAAATGGAGTTCTGGTTACTTACGCTGCCAGAGGTGTTGTTAAAAGGAGCATGATCGAAGTCGGTTTTACTGTTGAGAAGCTTGCAGGGCCCCCTGGAAAAAGGGAAATGTTTCGAGCCCTGAAAAACGAACTTAAATAGTTAAAGTGTTTGTTTTCAATTATTTATTTTTCTCTGAATTTTTCTTCATCTAAAATAAAAAACTAAAAACTTCGTTAAATAATAATAGTGTGATTAAAATTACTGTATTTTTACGAAGCTTTATTAAAAAAATCTAACTTAAAATCTTCATTTATTATGTCGAAAATCATGTATGATTATACAAAATCTGTCTTAGAAAGAGTAAGTTTTGATCCGTTGCTTTTTTGCAAAGAGTTAGAAAAAGCCATCAAAATGTTGTTGCCTTATGAAATGGAACAACTACGAGAATGGTTATTGAGTTATACCATAGGAAAACCAGAGTTGAAACAATGTTTACTTATAGTAAATTCATAAAGGAAAGGAACCGCAAAAAACGGTTCCTTTTTTTATTTTTTATGTATCGAACTTATAATTTGAACGTTCTGAAAAACAATAGCGCCTTTTATGACGCCGGCAATTGTGCTCCTAAGGGCTTCAATTATCTGGATTTTCAATTCGCTTTTTGGGTATATAAGGCTTACTTCTCTGGCCGGTTTTGGTTCCTTAAAATGTCGTAATTTTAATTTGTCAGTTTCTTTTAAATCCAAGGTGTGTAAATAGGGGAGCAATGTTGTTCCTAAACCCTCGTCGGCTAATTTTATCAGCGTTTCAAAACTGCCACTTTCTATTTGAAAATGACTCGTTTCACTTTTACCAGTGTTGTTTTTACACAAATTCAATATTCCGTCACGAAAACAATGTCCGTCTTGTAACAACAGGATTTCATCTAGGTTTAGATCTGAAACTTCTATTTCCTCCTTTTGAAAATGATGATGACTTTCCGGAATGTAAGCTACAAATGGTTCAAAATATAATACAATTTCTTTAATTTTCTCTTCCAGTAAAGGAGTCGCGGCTATCGCTGCGTCAAGATGACCATTTTTTAGTTTTGTTATTATTTCGTCCGTATTGAGCTCCTCGATGATGAGCTTTACTTTTGGGTATTTTTTTATAAAATTATTCAAAAACATCGGCAAGAGCGTAGGCATAATCGTTGGAATTATTCCCAATCTGAATTCACCCCCAATAAATCCTTTCTGTTGCTCCACTATATCTTGGATACGATCGGCTTCATTGACAATATTTTTGGCTTGATTGACTATTTTTTGACCAATATCAGTTAGTTGAATCGGTTTTTTGGTTCTGTCAAATATTTGAATACTTAATTCCTCTTCAATTTTCTGAATTTGCATGCTTAATGTTGGTTGCGTTACAAAACATTTCTCAGCAGCAAGTGTGAAATTTTTGTGTTCGGCCACAGCCAAAACATATTTTAATTGAGTAATTGTCATCTTTTATAATAATATCTGATGCAAATATAAAAACAATCAATTTGACTTATAGTGTAAAGTTGCTTTTTCTTACCTACGTTTGTATAAAATAAAAATAATGAAAACAAATATTTTAGGATTACCCGTAAAAGAATCAGAATTGATAGTAAATGAATTAAATATTCTGTTGTCAAATTTTCAAGTTTATTATCAAAATTTAAGAGGAATTCATTGGAATATTAGAGGAAAACGTTTTTTTGATTTGCATGTAAAATTCGAAGAATTATACACTGATTCCCAAATTAAGATTGATTTGATTGCCGAAAGGGTTCTTACAGTTGGCGGGACACCGCTTCATACTTTTGAAGATTATATAAATAATAATCAATTAGTTGTAGGTAAAAATATTTCTAACGATGAAAAAGCAGTTCATTTGATTGTTACTTCCTTGTCCCATTTATTAAAAATAGAAAGAGAAATTTTAAAAAAATCCGGTGAGATTAATGATGAAGGAACAAATTCGATGATGAGTGATTTTATTTCTGAACAAGAAAAAACAATTTGGATGATGCAGGCGTGGCTAGAAGAAAGTTTGTAATAAATTGAAAACCAGATGAAATCAATTGATTTTTTACTGGTTTTTTTTTAATGTTAATTTTTTTAAAATTTAGGATATTGGATGTTTTTTTTATGAACTATTATTCTATTTTTGCTACAATGAAAATGATATCTAAAATATTCTTAATCATATTTATTGCGTTTCTTGTTACACCAACAATAGTTACTGTGATTGAGAAAAGCGCTGATATTTCAATTTTCTACACTGTCTCTGAAGAAGAACATGCTCAGAAGGAAATCAAGACATTTTTTTATTTGGATAATTTTTCAGATGTAATCCTTCCCGCAAAATTAACTTCAAGCGCCATTTTATCTGAGAATTTATCTAAACACGATAATATAACGGCTTCCATATTTATTCCTCCGCCCAACTAAGTTTAATGCACAATTTTTGATTATATTTTTTTAATCAATTTTCACATGTAGCATGTGAACAACTGTTTTTATTCACTTTTAGTTAGGTATTATGACAAAAAAAATTAACCTTTTTGCTAACCTTAAATCCGATTTTGCGTCTGGTTTAGTGGTTTTTTTGGTTGCGCTACCGTTATGTTTAGGTATTGCAATGGCTTCGGGTGCTCCTTTATTTTCAGGAATTATTTCAGGAATTATAGGAGGGATAGTAGTGGGTTATTTAAGTACTTCTCACATAAGCGTTTCTGGACCGGCCGCCGGACTTACGGCAATTGTTCTAACAGCAATTACGGATTTAGGGGCATTTGATATTTTCTTGACAGCAGTCTTTTTTGCAGGTCTGATACAATTGATACTTGGATTTGCGAAAGCCGGAAGTATTTCTAATTATTTCCCAACGAATGTTATCGAAGGAATGCTGGCGGGTATTGGAATTATAATTATTCTGAAACAATTGCCGCACGCATTTGGATATGACAGTGATTTTGAGGGAGATCAAGCCTTTTCGCAAACGGATGGCAGTAATACTTTTTCAGCGTTGTTTAATATTTTTGATTACCTCCAAATAGGTTCTATAGTTATTACGTTAGTTTCTATGGCAATCATAATTTCTTGGGATAATTTTCCATTTTTTAAAAAACTAAAATTAGTTCCGGGAGCATTAATTGCCGTAACTGTTGCTGTTATTTTGAATGAAATATTCATTAGCAACGGGAGTGCATTGGCAATAGAGAAAGAACATTTAGTTTCTTTACCGGTTCCATCGTCATTCGAAGAATTTAAATCAATTATCGTCACACCTAATTTATCTGGAATTATGAATCCAAAGGTTTGGGTAGTAGCATTTACGATTGCTATTGTAGCTTCGATTGAGACACTTTTGAGTATTGAAGCATCAGACAGGATGGATGTGCAAAAAAGATATACTGACACCGATAAAGAATTAAAAGCGCAAGGAATTGGTAATATGGTGAGTTCTTTACTAGGCGGTTTACCATTGACTTCTGTAATTGTTCGTTCTTCGGCAAACAATAATTCTGGGGCAAAGTCTAAGATGTCAACCATTATTCACGGATCATTATTGTTAATTAGTGTACTTGCTATTCCGGTAGTTCTTAATAAAATTCCATTAGCAACTTTAGCAGCCATCTTGATTTTAGTGGGATATAAGCTGGCTAAACCTGCTAGATTTATACATTTTTGGGAAAAAGGAAAATATCAGTTTGTTCCTTTTATTGCTACATTATTAGCAGTTGTATTTTTGGATTTGTTGAAAGGAGTAGCTTTGGGAATCATCATCAGTGTTATTTTTGTTTTAAAAGGGAATCTTAAAAGAGCTTATTATTTTAGAAAAGAGGAATATGAAGATGGAGATGTAATTCATATCGATTTAGCTCAAGAAGTTTCTTTCTTAAACAAAGCAGCCATCAAACAAACATTAAGTCAAATACCGGAAAATTCTAAGGTTATCATTGATGCAAAAGATACGGTTTATATTGCGCATGATATTTTGGATTTGATCCATGAGTTTAAAACTACCAGAGCTGTAGACAATAACATTAAAGTTAAATTAAAAGGATTTAAAAAAGCATATCAGTTGGAAAACAGCACGGATATACAAAAATACGTTACTATTGAGCATTATTACGATGCCGCAAAACGAGTTATGGTAAAAAAAGAAATGACAGAGGAATAATTTTTTTAAAAATAAAGCGAAAAATAATTAGGGATTTAAATTCAAAAAAATGTTTCTTTACACCTAATGACAAAAAATATACGTTTGTATAATTATTAATAAAAAAAATTATGAGCGATTTTTATAAAAAAATATTGGAGAATAATAAAAAATGGGTTGAAACTTCGTTAGCAAGCGATCCAAATTATTTTCAAGATCTTGCTAAAGGTCAAACACCACCATTGTTATGGATTGGTTGTTCGGATAGTCGCGTTCCTGCAAATGAAATCGTAGGTGCAAAACCGGGCGAAGTTTTTGTACACAGAAACATCGCTAACATGGTCGTTCACTCTGATATGAATATGTTGAGTGTATTGGATTACGCAGTAAACGTTTTGAAAGTCAAACACGTTTTAGTTTGCGGACATTACGGTTGCGGGGGTGTAAAAGCAGCAATGGGAAATGATTCTATCGGGATCATTGATAACTGGATTCGCCACATTAAAGACGTGTATCGTTTGCATAATACGTACTTGGATTCTATTCTGGACGAAACAGAACGTTTTAACACTTTCGTAGAATTGAACGTAAAAGAACAGGTTTTTGACCTTGCTAAAACATCAATTGTTCAGGCAGCTTGGAGAAATGGTCAAGATTTGACGTTACACGGATGGGCTTACGGATTAAACTCCGGTTTTGTTACCGATTTAGAGGTTAACATCAGTTCTGAAAAAGATTTGGATGAAGTTTACCAGTTGAAATTTTAAGTAGCGAATTAGATTCCAAAAGCGGATCAAGACAGTACATAAAATCTTATACAATTTTATAATTAATTGAAATAATGATGAGCTCGATATTGTGTCGGGCTCATTCTTTTTAGATTTAGTTTAATTCTATCTGCTATCGTATTTTAAAAATGATTGCAATTATTTACGTAGTGATAAGTATTTTTTATAAACATTACGATAATATCTAAAACTTCGATGTAAGAATGCATCAAATGCTGTTTATCTTTCAGGTATATTTCAATATTAATGCATGGCATCGGCAGGATTGATTTTGTTTTTTCCTTTTTTTAGCAAAAGTATAAAAGGAATACACAACAAAAATAATGCGCCTAAGTACAAAAAGATGTCCATATAAGATAATACGGAACTTTGAACCATTACTTTATATTCAATGGCTTTGTAGGCTTTTGCCAAAGCTTCATTTTCTGAATAGCCTTTGGACATAAATCCCATTTTTAGTTGTTGCACTATTTTTTGTACTTCATAAGAAGTTGAATTCAGATGCGAAATAAGATTCACGCGGTGTTCCTGATTGAATCTGGCAATAAAAGTGGTGATAATAGCAATTCCGAAAGAACCTCCCAATTGTCGCATCATTCCTGTAAAAGCGGCTCCTTCGCCAATGCTTTTTCCTTTTAAAGTGGACAAGGAAAGTGTAGAAATAGGAACAAATAATAATCCCAATCCAATTCCTCTTAATATCAGTGGCCAGTACAGATGTTCTGCACCAGAATCTGGTGTGATTACCTGTTGCATCCAATACGTAAAAAAGAAAAATAACAAGAATCCTGCTGCCACCATATACGTTTGCGGTATGCCACGCTGAATCATTTTACCAATAAAAGGCATCATAATTCCGGTAGTTATGGAACTTGGAATCAACAGTAAACCGGCATCTAAAGCACTCCAGCCCAATACGGATTGTGTGTAAATAGGGATGATAAAAGTAGAGCCATATAATCCGAAACCTAGAATAAAACACATTATGGTTCCTACTCTCAGGTTGGTGTCTTTCAAAACTCTTAAATTTACTATGGGATGTTGATAGGTAAGTTCTCTCCAAATAAAAAGCACTAAACCAAAAATAGAAACAACAGTTAACAATACAATTATATTATTATTGAACCAATCGTCTTGCTGACCATGTTCCAGAACGTATTGTAAGGAGCCAATAAAAGCGGTTAATAGAACGATTCCCCACCAATCGACTTGACTGGCTTTAAGTTTATCTCCATATTTAGGGCTTTTTACAAAAGACAAAGTCAGTAATGTCGCGATAATCCCGATAGGAATGTTGATGTAAAAAATATAAGGCCATGAAAAATGATCCACAATATAACCTCCCAAAGGCGGACCAAGCGTTGGTCCTACAATAACTCCCATTCCGTAAATAGCTTGCGCCATTCCTCTTTTGGCAACAGGATAACTCTCGGTAATTATGGTTTGTGCTGTCACTAATAAAGCGCCACCACCCAATCCTTGAATAAATCTAAAAGTGACTAATTCCCAAATATTATTGGCGTTACCACATAGAAAGGAAGCAACCGTAAATATAATTATGGAAACCGCAAAATAATTCCTACGCCCAAATTGTTGTGATAACCAACTGGTCATAGGAATAACAATTACATTCGCAATGGCATAAGCGGTAATTACCCAAGCCACATCAGTAAGTGACGCACCAAGGCTGCCTCGCATATTGTTCAATGCCACATTTACAATTGTAGTATCTACAATTTCAAGCATAGCACAAAGAACGGCTGTAATGGTAATGATGACTCTTCTAAAGCCATATTCTACTAAATCGTCTTCTCCCGTTTGAACCATTTTATACTAAAGTGTAAACTATCATTTTCTTAAAGCTAGTGCAGTTTTTGACATTTTAGAACCTGCCAAAGTTTTGATTTATTTTAAATGTACGTCGACATCCACATTCATTCCCGCGCGAAGTAATTTTATTTTTTCAGGATCGTTTGTTGTGCTTAAACTTATTTTAACCGGTAATCTCTGAATTGTTTTTACAAAGTTTCCTGTAGCATTATCAGGAGGAAGTAATGAAAAACGAGAACCTGTAGCAGGAGAAAACGAAGTAATTGAACCTTTAAAATCATAACCCGGATACGCATCTACTTTTATGGTAACTTTTTGTCCGATTACCATTTTGTTCAATTGCGTTTCTTTAAAATTAGCAATTACCCATGCCTCCTTGTTATTGATGATGTAAAATAAAGATTGTCCCGGTTGTACTAATTGTCCCGGTTGAATGTCGATTTTTGAAACCTGACCATCAATTGCAGCAGTTACAGCAGTGTAACTTAAATTTAATTTTGCGGCATCTAATATTGCTTGAGCTCTTTTGATATTGGCAGCAGCCACTTCCGTTTGTTTGTCTGAAACTTTCGATTTAGCTACAATAACTGATTTTTGAAAAGCAGTTGCTCGCTGTTGTTGTTGTAAAACACGTACTTGGCTTTCCGCTTCAAGTTTTGCGGCTAAAGATTGCTCATATTGTTGTTTTGTAATCGAATGGCTTTTGAATAAATTCTCATATCGGTTGTAATCACTCGTAATGCGGCCCAATCTTATTTTTGCCGATTCGATATTTCCGCCCGCTGATTGCACATTGGCATCAGAAACTGAAATGTTAGCCAAAGCACTTCCAATATCCGCTTTAGAAACTTCAAAACTGCCTTCAGCACCAACCATTGCAGCATTTGCTTCTTCAATTTTTAACTGATAATCTCTTTTGTCAATTGTAAAAAGCGTGTCGCCTTTCTTTACAAAATCATTGTCTTTGATATATACTTTATCCACATATCCCGAAACTCTAGGAATTATAGGATTCATGTTTTTTTCAATTTGCGCATCGTCTGTTTCTTCATGAGCCAAGGAATGCCTATATTTATAAGTTCCGTAAGTACCACCTAACACTACCAAGGCCACTAGGATAATAATAAATTTTGAATTCTTTTTTTTCTTTTGCATGGTAGTATGATTATTTTTGAGCTAGATTGAATGATTGTGATAATTGACCAGTTACGGAGAGTAACTCGTAGTATTTTTGGATGGTATTGGCTTTCGCCAAAGCTTTACTGATTTTTGAATTTAGTTGTTCCACATCAGCTTCGAGCAGATCATTAGTGTCCGAAAGTCCATTGTCATATTTGTCTTTTACAATTCGGTAATTTTCACTCGCTTGGTCTTGTGCTTCCTCGTAAACAGTGGTTTGTTTTAAAGCTAAATCGTAATCTTCAATCGCTTTTTGAACTTGAACTTTAATATAATCCGTTAAAAGAGCTTCAGAATTTTGTACTTCTAAAAACTTATTTTCTGCAAGTCGGACCAAGGTTCCATTTTTCAGAATAGCACTTAAATCATAAGAAATTCCAACACCGATATTCATCGCATTTTGAACAGTGATGACATTGCTCAGGTTTAATGCGGTATATCCACCAATGATTGCAATTGCCGGATAATACGACCCTTTTGCTATTTTTATATTCGCTTCACTTGCTTTTCCCTGATACCGAATAGCTTCTAAATCCTTACGATTTTCTAATGCCGGCAATTCATTAATTGGGATATTTATCATTTGGAAATCAGCAAAATCATCTTCCCGAATTTCCAGTTTGGTGTCTGGATTTAATTTTAAAAGTGTAACCAAATAAAAGTTGATTACTTTTAAATTATTATTCGTTTCATCTAACGATAATTGTATTTTCGAAGCTTGTAATTTAGATTTTAACAGATCATTTCTAGGAATGATTCCGTTTTTTTCGAGTTCTACAAAATCTTTAACACGTTGCTTGGCGCTTTTTTGGTTTTCTTTCAGCAGCTCAATTGTTTTTTGTGCTTTGTATAAACTGGCATAATATTCAATCACCCGCAAAGCAATTTCCTCCTTTGTTTGAGCAGCAGTAGCCATTTCAGCTTCGTAAAGATTCTGATATGCTTTGATGCTGTTTTGGATTTTAAAACCAGAGAAAACAGGAACACTGGCATTCAATTGGCCCACCATTAATTGATTGACAATGGGAAGCTGCTGGTCGCTGTTATTTTGATTCAGTTTAAAATCTACCGATGCATTTGCCAATCTTTGGTATTGTCCGGAGAGTTTCAAATCAGGATATTGGTTGTTTTTTGTAGATTGCAATTCGTATTTTTTGGTTTTTACTTTCGTATTGGCCAGCGTAACTTCATTGCTTTTGGTCCAAGCCAAATTAATGGCTTCGTTCAATGTTAAACTTGTTTTTTCTTGTGCTTCTATTGATGAAATTCCAATAAAGAAAATCCCAAAGAGCATGAATTGACTAACTTTCATATATCAGAAGTGCTTTTATAGTTTGTTGTATGTGCTTGGTCAAATTGGTTTTGATATAATTGTTATATAAATCCTCCGTTTTCAAGTTCAATAAATTTTCGAAGAATGGTTTGTTCATGTGAAAATGAAAGAAAGTACCCAAAATGGTTGGTGTAATGAGCGGAATAATTACATCTTTTCTGAAAATGCCTTTAATCTGACCTTCTTCAATAATAGTTTCAAGGGATTTTAGATTTCCTTTTTTTAATTCAGAAAAAGCCTGTAAATTTTGTTCTCGTTTTTTGGAAGTGAATTCGAAATGTAAAATTCTGTAGATACCTCTGTTACTGTTAATTCTATTGATGTAAAGTTCAATTAGTTTGTTTATTTTTTCAATGGGTTCCAGATCTTCTTTTAAGAGATTCTCTAATTGATTTTTGAGGTCGGAAGTTCTATATATAATAAGCGATTCCAACAAACGTTCTTTAGAACCAAAGTAATATGAAACCATGGCAATATTGATTTTTGCCACTTTAGCTATGTTTCTAATGGAAGTACCATCAAATCCTTCCTCTGCAAAAAGTATTTCGGCAACTTCGAGGATCTGAATTTGTTTGTCGTTAAAAATACTTTTCAATGGAATCAAATTTTTTCAAGAAACAAAACTAAACAAGCGTTTAATTTAAACAACTGTTTGGTTTTTGTTTAACATAATTTTAACATTGAATAAAGCGTGACATATTATTTTTTTTTTGATACTTCAATTACATCATTCATAAAAAAAATAAATATAAATCTAACGGCTACTATTAATACGGGTGGTAAAAATAAAAAAATTTGATTTTAACGTTATTTATTAGCATGTAATAATTCTTTCTATTAATTACTTAAAATCAGCACTTACATTTAACGCGAAATCCTATAAATTAGACATTTTATACGGCTTTCCAAATGTATTATAGGATCGACAATCAATATTCAAAGAACTTAAAACTTATAAAACTCTAAAACTTTTTTCATTATATTTGACACAGATAATCCATTTATTTTACTTCAAATAACGATACACAATGGGTTAATTTAATTTTTTCAATATGAAATTTAAAAATAAAAACACCATAAAATTGACATTGTTCATTGGTTTATCGCTACTTGTTTTAGGAAGTATTGCGTATGGTTCATCAAAAGCGGGTGGATTTTCATCTCAAAGAAGTGAAACCATTGTCTACGACTCATTAGTAGATCCAATTGACAATAATGGGTATTTGGGAGATAAGATTGTGAATTTCGGAATGGGATTATTAGGAACACCTTATGTTGCAGCGGGCTGCAGCAAGAATGGTTTTGATTGTTCCGGATTTGTTTATTTTGTCTATAATCATTTTAAAATTCAGGTTCCGCGCAGCTCTTCGCAGTTTAATAATTTTGGTAAAGAAATCCCGATTGACGATGTAAAAAAAGGTGATATTCTATTGTTTTTGAGTCCTACCAGAAATGTTATTGGGCATATTGGTATCGTATCAAATCCAAAAGGAATGGAAAGTGATTTTATTCACTCCACCTCAGGTCGTGAAATGAAAGTGGTTGTAACAAGTCTAACAAAGCCCGGCTATAAGCGTAGATTTGTGAAAGCAATACGTGTTTTGTAATTTTATTATTTTAAGAAAATAGTAATCTAAAATCTATTTTATTATTATTAAAAATGATTCGATTTGCATTCTAGTTATACTATTCGTAGAAAATACATCAATAATGGTGGCTTCATGGTTAATTAATGTAAAATGATTTCCTCTTATTAAAGTAATCAAACTATGATTGGTTATTCCAAAACGAAAATATTTCCCTTCAATTTCTAGTTGATGATATTATACAGTTTCTTTATTGTCAAATAGACTTTGTGTCAAAACAAATAATGAATTGGTAATCGATTCGAAATTTTCTATTCTTTTCTTAATATCATTATTCTTTTCAGTAAGATATAATTCGATGAGATGTTTCTGTTTTCTTTCATAATAATTTACTACCACAATTATAAACTCTATTCAATTTGTATTTCTCAAATATAATCGAATAATTCTAGCAAAAATGCTACTTTTTAAAACTAATTTCATCCAGCCCAATCGTGTATTCCGCACGTTGGTTGTCGTTGACATCCCAAATTTCCATTTTTATTTTTGGGATTTTGTTTTTCCAGTCTATCGTTAATAACCCAAAATGATTTTCCATAATTGGACCTTCAATTCTGTTTTTGTTGGGTGTCGCAAAATGCCAGGTTGAAGAGAGTCCGCTGGAGGTAAAATCGTAAATAGGATACAATCCCGGTGCCGTAAGTTTAGAAATTTCAGCATAATGCACATCTCCGGTTAAAAACAAAACGCCGTTTGCTTTCGTTCTCTTGATGAGATTTAAGAATCTTTTTTGCTCCAGCGGAAAATTAGCCCAACCTTCATAGCCGTTGTATTCAATTCCAAACTGAGACCCGGAACCAATTAGTCGAATATCAGCGGGTTTTTGTAATTCTGCTTCCAGCCAGTTCCATTGCGCAGTTCCTAAATAAGTGGAATCTGGGTTTTGTAAAGGTGCGTAATCCAAAGAGTAGAAATACCGTTTATCATCCCTAACTTCTCCATTGTATTTCTTGTAATCATCCCTGAAAGTGCGGTTATCCAACAGGATTATCTGTACTTTTTTACCTTTATTTTCATACATATTGGACGTGTATATCCCGTCGTGTTTTCTTCTTTCAGAACCTGCAGGTTCATCAAAAAACTTTAAGAATAGTTCTTTTGATTCCTCCTTTTTGGGATAATGCCGACCCGCATCATTTTGACCGTAATCGTGATCGTCCCAGGTAGCAATGATGGGTACATTTTTTTTCAAATTTTGAAAAGTAGCTTTAGCCGCCAATCGATCGTATTTGGCTTGCAGTGTGTTCATATTGTCCGTATCTCCGTAAATGTTATCGCCCAGAAATACAAATAAATCCGGTTGGTGTTTTACCACAACATCAAAAATGAGTAATGGATTATTTTGGTTCGAACACGATCCAAAAGCAATTTTTGAAATGTTCTTTTGCGAGAAACCATTCCATGAGACTAGTATGAAAGCTACTAAAAAAAAGGTTTTTTTAACGATATTATTTTGAATCATAATTTGATTTTTAGTGTTTTAAAGTTTCTAAATAAAAGGGAAGTCGTCTCCAAAAGCATTACCAGTTTCAATAAAATTTAAATGCTGACCGCAATAGATCGTATAAATTCAAAAAAAAAACGTATTTCCAAATGTAATAAAAAAAGGAAGCTAATAAAATGAAGCTAAAAACAAACTGCAGTTCAAACCTCCTAAAAAGTCTGGAACGTTTGTTAATTAAAAGTTAAACCAATGAATATTATTTAATTTGCTTGAGCTAAAATATATTTTTGATATTGATTAACCATTAAATATCCAGTAAATGAAGAAATTTTTCATTTTAACAGCAATTGTAGCAACAATGCTTGTGCCTACCAACCAATTTGCACAATCCAAAAGAAAAAGAGATAAAAACGCCGCTGTAGTTCCGCCATCGGAAAAGAAACCGGAAGCCACCATCAAGGAATACAGTAAGGTAATTACTAAAGATGCCGTTTCAGACGAAGGCTTATTTACGGTTCATAAAGTAGATAAAAAATATTTCTTCGAAATCCCAAATAAATATTTAGATAAAGACATGCTTTTGGTAAGTCGGTTGTCTAAATTGCCTTCAAATTTAGGCGGCGGATACGTAAACGCTGGTTCCGAAACCAATGAGCAACTGATTGTTTGGCAACGTTTTCAAGATAAAATCCTTATCAAATTAAAGTCGTTCAGCGCTGTTGCCAATGACAGTTTACCCATCAGTATTTCAGTGAAATCCAATAATTATGAGCCTACATTATTCGCTTTTGATATCGTAGCATTCAGCAAAGATTCTGCAAATACGGTGATTGATGTATCCAAATTTTATGGCACCGATGTAAAATCAATTAGTGGTTTATCAGGTGAAATGAGAGAAACTTATAAGGTAAAAGGACTGGATGAAACCCGAAGTTTTATCAATACAATGAAAAGTTTCCCCATGAACATTGAAGTAATTCAGGATTTCACCTACAACGCGTCAAAACCGCCGGTTCAGGCAGATTCAGAAACAATCAGTATCCAAATGAATCAATCGATGATTTTATTACCTGAAAAACCAATGCAACCCCGATTGGCCGATCCGCGAGTGGGGTGGTTTACGATGAATCAAATTGATTATGGAAGTAATGAATTAAAATCCGACAGTAAAAGCTATATCCGCCGTTGGAAATTGGAGCCAAAAGATCCTGTCGCTTACGCAAAAGGCGAACTCGTGGAACCCATAAAACCAATTGTTTATTATTTAGATCCTGCCACGCCTGAAAAATTGCGAAAGTACATCAAACAAGGAATTGAAGATTGGCAAAAGCCTTTTGAAACGGCTGGTTTTAAAAATGCGATTATCGCGAAAGATCCCCCAACGAAAGAACAAGATCCTGACTTTAGCCCGGAAGATATTCGGTATTCCGTGATTCGTTACGTGGCCAGTACGACACGTAACGCGGTTGGACCAAGTGTTTCTGATCCTAGAACTGGAGAAATTATCGAAAGTGACGTAATTTGGTACCACAACCATTTGCGGTCGTACCGAAACCGTTATTTGTTAGAAACTGGAGCAGCAAATCCTTCGGCAAGAACATTAAACACAAGCGATGAAGAAATGGGTGAAATGATGCGTATGGTTATCGCGCATGAAGTGGGACATGCTTTAGGTTTTCCTCACAATATGGGTGCAAGTTGCGCTTATGATACTGAAAATTATAGAGATGGAGCCTTTACTCAGAAAAACGGAATCGCAGCAAGTTTGATGGATTATGCCCGTTTTAATTATATCGCTCAACCCGGAGATAAAAACGTGCGTTTCATTCGCCAGATGGGACCTTACGATCATTATGCTACGAATTGGGGATACAGATTCATTCCAAATGTGACTTCTCCTGAAGCAGAAGTACCCACATTAGACAAATGGATTATGGAAAAAGCGGAAAATCCTATTTACAAATTCGGGAAACAAAGCAGTAATTTTGATCCAACATCACAAACCGAAGATATTGGAAATAGTTCGATGAAAGCGGGTACTTATGGCCTTAAAAATTTGCAATATGTAGCGACACATTTACCGGAATGGACTAGTGATGTAACTAATAATTACGAAGATTTAGATGAGCTGTACAAAGAAATGCTGGATGTTTGGAGCAGATATGTTGGACATGTAGTGACCAATGTTGGAGGTGTTTATGAAGCTACAAAAAAGCCAATCCAAAAGGGAAGTATTTATGATATTGTACCAAAAGCAAAACAGCAAGAAGCGATGCAGTGGTTGCAAACTAATGCTTTTGCTTCTCCAACGTGGTTGGTGAATGTAAATACATTAAAAAACATTGATTACGCTGGTTACACCGAGCGTTTCCGAAATGTACAATCCAGACATTTAAATAGTGTGTTGAGTTTTGAACGTATTGGTCGATTGATGGATGCCGAGATAATGGGAACGGCAAATTACAAAGCCTTGGATTTATTAGGTGATATGCGTAAAGGAATTTGGAAAGAGGCTAATTTGCCATCGAACGTGACTATTTACAGAAGAAATTTGCAACGGGCGTACATCGAAAGAATGGCTTATCTTATGAAAGAAGAAATCAAGTCCGGTAGTGCTTCTGACTATTATAATGTTGCGCAATCAGATTTGAGAGGATTAGTGAGAGGTGAGTTGAATGCTTTGAGAATCACTTTGGCAGTTGCTAAAACGAGAGCTGTAAATGCAGAAACAAAATACCATTATGAAGATGCCATCAAAAGAATTGAGTTAATCTTAAACCCGAAATAATGGCAATTCAGGAGATTATATTTACGCAAAAATCCGCTTTCGAGCGGATTTTTGGGTTTTGTAAAGTTGACCTTATAAAAAGAATGCGGTTTATTTCATTGGAAAATTAGCCTCAAAAGCTTTAAATCTTGAGTCTAAATCTTTTAGTAATTGCTTTTTTACGACAGCTTCTTTTATAAAACTGTAATTGATGCTATTGTACACATATTGTTTAATATCCGTATAGGAAACGTTTTTGTATCTTTTGGCTAACAAAACATATTGCTCCGTCATGTTGGTGCGTAAAATACCTGCATCATCGGTACTGATTACGATAGGAACGCCAAATTCTTTGTACAAGGTCAAAGGATGACGGCTTTCTTTTACTTTCAAAATGAATTCGTTGCTCACTAAGTTAATTTCAATAGGAATGGTTTTCTTCGCCATATAACGCAATAAATCATACGAATCTTTCTCATACGCCATATCTACTCCGTGACCGATGCGATTGGCTCCTGCAGTATGAACAGCTGCGCCTATGTGCCAAGTCAAATCTTCCGGTTGCACCAAACCAAGAGTCAGTTCGCCGGCATGCATTGAGTATTTTACATTTGGATAACGAGAATGGCAATATTTAAACATTACCATGTGCAACCAATAATCTTTCATCGAAGTTGCGCCGTCTTCGGGAGAAACAATGTTAACTCCTGCCATTAGAGGACTTTCATCGGCCGAAATGAATGCAATTACCAAATTTTTGAACAAGTCTACGGGTTCCATGAAACGCAGTACAAAATTTTGATAGCGCATCGTAAATTGCTTACCATCAATTTTAAGGTCCTCGTGAAGCTTTGCCACAAAATTGGTATTAAATACTGCAGCGTAGGAATTAGCATCTTTTTTTAGTAAAGAATTGTAAACAGAATCCAATGATTTTAGAATAGCTTTTTCGTCTTTTAACAATGCTAATTTTCGCAATCGGGAATTAAATTCTGTCAAATCATCAGTGTTCATTGCAGTTGGAATCGTTGATAATTGTGTTTCAATATAACTGACATTTTCTGAAATGGCTCTGTTTTTAAGTTCCAATAATCCTTGTCCAAAATTCCCTTTGATAGCTGGTTCAAACTTCATAAACGATTCGAAAAACAGCTTATCTGATGGGTAATCCACATGATTATAATCTTTTACAGACCATTTTTGCATGATTTTTTGTTTGTAAGCGTCCAATGTACCGTTGCTTTTCAATGTCGAAAATAATTGCCAGTTTCCGGTTCCTGGTTTTTCTTTTAACACGTCCATCGTTTCTGTATTAAGATAAAAATCGTCCGTAATAGCGCGTTCCAATAAAGGCTCAGCGTAAATAGAACCCGAAAAATGATGATGTAAATCGCCTCCTTTTGGCATTTGCGAGAAGAAAGCAGTTAGTGCTGCTTCATTGTTTCTGATCTTTTCAAAATAGTCATTCGTTGATTGCGAGTAAGTAGAGTTTAAAAGAAGAGCGAAGAATAAAGTATAAAGTAATTTCATATTTTTTTTTTGGATCGATAATGTTAAAGTACTTTTTTAAAAAAAAGTCCTAAATTATGCCAAAATTAAGCAATTTCGTTTTCTATTTGGTATAGCAATAAAAAAGTTTTATTTTTGCACCTTATTTATGGAAAACAGTATTCATTTTATCTCCGTTACGCCGCCTTGATTTATAGTCTTTAAATTGAAGGATATCACTTAAAAATTTGCATTCAATTTTTTGAAGACGCTTTCTACATATGGAAATGTCTAATCAATACATTTTATGAGCAGTAGCAGTATTTATTTTAGTACCGTTACCACGACTATTTTTTTAGATTTTTTAAATTTAAAGATAATTCCTAAAGCATTTTATTAATTTTTTTAGATATGATTTCAGCAACTGAAATTGAATCACACATCCTATTTGAATTTTTTTATGAAAAAAGTATTTAATTTATTTGATTTATCACAAAAGGTAAATTACAAAACAGAAATTTTAGCTGGTTTGACAGTTGCTATGACGATGATTCCGGAATCCCTATCATTTGCTATTCTCGCAGGTTTTCCACCGTTAATGGGACTGTACGCTTCTTTTATAGCTGGTTTTATTACGGCAGTATTTGGAGGCAGACCCGGAATGATATCAGGAGGAGCAGGAGCAACGGTAATTGTTTTAATTGCCTTAATGAAGTCAAATGGTCTAGAATATGTTTTTGCAGCGGTTGCTTTAGCAGGTATTTTACAAATTTTAGTGGGCGTTTTTAAATTAGGCAAATTTATCAGATTAGTGCCTCATCCCGTAATGTTTGGTTTTGTCAATGGATTGGCAATCATTATATTTATGTCTCAATTGGAACAATTTAAAATGGTGGTCAATGGAGAAATCACATGGCTTACAGGAACTCCAATGCTGATTATGGCAGGTTTGGTTGCTTTAACTATTGGAATTGTTGTATTTCTGCCAAAATTAACAAAAGCAATCCCATCATCGTTAGTAGCCATTGTAGTTGTATTCTTGTTGGTTTTTTTATTAGGAATAGAAACAAAAACCGTGAAAGATATTGCCTCTGTAAGTGGTGGTTTTCCTCCATTTCACATTCCGAATATTCCACTTACATTAGAGACTTTAAAAATAATTTTTCCTTATGCCTTAATTATGGCTGCAGTCGGATTGACCGAAGGCTTACTGACCTTGAATTTAGTCGATGAAATCACTGAGACTCGTGGTAATGGAAATAGAGAATGTATTGCACAAGGGAGTTCTAATATTTTGAATGGCTTTTTCTTTGGAATGGGAGGTTGCCCAATGATAGCACAAACATTGGTTAACTTATCAGCAGGATCTAGAGCCCGTTTATCTGGTATTGTTGCTTCATTAACAATTCTAATAATTATTTTATTTGGTGCTCCGGTAATTGAACTATTACCTATGGCTGCTTTGGTTGGCGTGATGATTATGGTTGCCATAGGAACTTTTGAATGGGCGAGTTTGAAAATATTTAATAAAATGCCCAAAAACGATGTTTTTCTTGTGATTTTAGTTGCTTTAATTACTGTTTTATTGCATAATCTTGCTTTGGCTGTTTTGATAGGCGTAATTATTTCAGCTTTGGTTTTTTCGTGGGAAAGTGCTAAACGAATTCGCGCAAGAAAATTTATTGATGAAAACGGGGTGAAGCATTATGAAATATACGGGCCTTTATTTTTTGCATCTACGACTGCTTTTACTGAAAAGTTTGACGTGTTAAATGATCCAAATGAAGTTATCATCGATTTTAAGGAAAGTCGAGTTTCTGATATGTCAGCAATTGAAGCATTGAATGTTATTACAAATCGTTATCACAAGCAAGGTAAAAAAGTACATTTACGCCATTTGAGTAGCGATTGTATAACGTTACTTAAAAATGCAGAAGCCATCATTGATGTAAATATTATGGAAGATCCAACGTATAAATTAGTGATTGATCGACTTTAATTTCAATAAGCGTAATAAAAGTTTAGTTCTGGAACTTCCAATTGTATCGCTTCATGGAATGTATAATAATTAAAAAACTATGCCACGACTCTCACAAATCCGCGAAAATTTATTCGTGTTGATATTTGAGATTGGTGGCAAGTTTGTTAAATGATATAACTTGGCAGACTTTTATTATAAAATAACAAACTATATTTTCATCGCTTCGGCAGCTAATCGTCCCGTTTTTAGAGCGGCATTGATAGAACCATTTAGCAAGTTGTCTCCGCAAATAAATAGCGTATCCGAGATTTTTATTTCAGAGACAGCGATTTCATTTCGTACACTTTCTTGAGTTGGCAATGCATATTCAATGCGATACGCCCTTAGCATTTTCCACGAATTTACTTTTTTCCCGTACCATTGTTTCAACTCTTGCTTCATGTTTTCAGTTAAAGTCGCGTCATCAACAGTTGGGATTCCATTGTAGGAAACGGAAATAAGCACTTTCCCTTTTGGCGCATACGCTCTGGAAACATTTGACATTACAGTCAAATTATTCACCCATTTTTTCTGACTTGAAGCATTTAAAATAACGACCGCTTTTTTAGTAGGCGCTTCAATGGCTTCAAAATAAATATTGGTTACCTGATGCGAAGTCATTTTTTGCTTCGGAAAGTATTTTTGGGTCAAGGCATTGGCGGTCGTAGCCAAAAGGATTTGGTTGGCTTCAAAAACAGTTCCATCTTCAATAGTTATCTTATTTCCATCAATGGCTGTCACTTTGGTATGGCATTGAATACTGCCTTCTGGAAGCATAGCGACTATTTGTTTGGGTATTTCTTCCATTCCTAAAGCAGGAACCGCTACATCGCCATCTGAAAACATTTTCATTACAAAATCGAACATTCTACGGGAAGTTTTCAATTCATTTTCCAAAAAGATACCGGAAAGAAAAGGAGCGTAAAAGCGTTCTATCATTTTTGCGCTAAAACCATAATCGGTCAGTTGCTTGAGAGTCGTTTGCTCCGGTTGTTCGAAAATTTCGTCAATCGTTAATTTTTGCAGTTTATTTTTTAACCAAAGAGTATTGATTTTGTCTTTTAGAGTGCCAACGGGCGCAAAAAGTGTTGCAAGTGCAGCAGATGGTCTTCGGAATGGATCTGCAATTTCAAAACTGCCTCCGTCATAAAGCACGGTTGCTCCGGGTAACATTTTTTTTAGTTGTAAATCATTATAATTAAGTAGAGCTCTTGTCTCAGGATATGCCGTCAAAAGGACTTGGAAACCTCTGTCGAAAAGAAAGCCTTCATGTGAATCGGTTTTTATTCTTCCGCCCGCGCGATCACTAGCCTCCAAAAGGAGAACTTTTCGATCTTGACGATGCAAATGAACAGCCGCAGCTAATCCCGCTAATCCCGCTCCCACAATAATTACATCCTCTTTCATAGTTTTTGATAATATTTGATACAAAAATAAGCCAAATAGGGATTTAGAATTGCTTATTTAAGTGACAATTTAAAATTTGATTATTGTTTACTGTAATCCAAATTGCATCAATAAATCGGTTTGCTCGTCGTTACCCATTATAAAAACGTGTTTATCAAATACAAAAAACCCATTTTTAATATAAAATCGGAGTGCTCTGTGATTTTCTTCCCACACACCGAGCCAAACAGAATCAACGCCAGAACTTTTTGCGATTTTTTTTACCTTGTCAAGCAAAAGCTGTCCGATATTTTTTCCATGAAATTTTTGCAGAACATAAATCCGTTGCACTTCTAAAGCATTTTCGTTTATAGATTCCGTTTGGGCATCGCCAAAGTTTATTTTCAGATATCCCACTGCTTCTGCATTTGAATAGGCTACATAAAACTGAGAATTATCATTGTTTAATTCATTTTTTAATTGTTCCGAATTGAAATTTTCTTTTACATAATTGGCAATGTTTTCAGGCGTATTTACAGCGGCAAAAGTCTCTTTAAAAGTATGGATGCTTATATTTTGAATTGTTTCCAAATCTGATACTGTTGACTTCCTAATTTCAATCGTGTTCATAATTATTTATTGGTATTTTACAACTCAAAAATAATTAAATTGGCGAACAATTTTCAATATCTATTGCACTATTAAACAAATCAATTTAAAGATTCTTGATTTCTTGATTTCAATTAGTACTTTTGGTTCAATTAATAAAAAGAGCTCGAAAGAGTATTGTGTATGAAAATTGTAATATCGCCAGCCAAGTCGTTAAATTTTGACAAACAGTTACCCACTCAATTGCACACCGAACCTTTGTTCTTAAAAGAATCGAGACAGATTCAAAAAGTTTTAAAAGAGAAAAAGCCTGCTGATTTATCGGATTTAATGAGTATTTCAGATAAACTTGCTGATTTGAATTGGAAGCGAAATCAAGAATGGAAAACACCATTTACGACTTTAAATGCACGTCCGGCAATATATACTTTTGATGGAGATGTTTACGTTGGATTAGGTGCTTATTCGATTCCAGAAAAAAAAATAGAAGCTTTACAGGATCGTTTGAGAATACTATCTGGTTTGTATGGATTACTGAAACCGTTGGATTTGATTCAGGCGTATCGACTGGAAATGGGAACCAAATTACCAATTGGCGAAAGCAAAAACTTATATGAATTTTGGAAACCGGCCGTTACAAAGGCTTTAAATAAAGAGCTTAAAGAAGACGAATTGTTTATCAATTTAGCCAGTAATGAATATTTTTCAGCAATAGATGTCAAGGCGTTAAAAGTTCCTGTAATCACACCAGAATTTAAAGATTACAAAAACGGAAAACTAAAAATCATCAGTTTTTTTGCCAAAAAGGCTAGGGGAATGATGGTGCGCTACATTATTGATACCGATGTTAAAACGATAGAGGATTTAAAAGGTTTCAATTACGATGGTTATCAATTTGATCAAAACTTATCGGAAGGCAATAATTTGGTTTTTACGAGATAGCTAATTTTTTAAATATTAATCCTTTAAAATTGGCATGTATCATATTTTTTTAAATTAAAATATTTAATAATTTTAGAAGTTGACACTTACTGGTTTTTGATTCATGTTATATTTTGATTTTAAGTCGTAAATCATAAATCAAAGGGAAGTTGGGTACAAAAAAATCTGGAAAGTGCTAAATTCTATTTTACATAATATAAATTATAGATCATTTTATTTCATATTAATATTAAATAAGTTATTAACGCAACGCTACCGAAAAACTACAAATCTTTTAAATTTGATAAAATCAAATGTGTTGTGGGCTCGCCATAAACTAAAAGTCGGTCTATAAATTGTTGCAGATGCAGTTGATCAATTAAAACTACTTTCATAAAAATATTATGTGTACCAGTAATTCTATAAGCTTCATATATTTCCGGAAATTGATTCAAATCTTCACAAAAAATGAAGAGTTTCGTACTGAATAATTTAAACATTATAAAAACTTCTAAGCCAAAGCCAAGTTTTTTATTGTTTAGTTGAATCTTATAACCTTCGATAACACCGCTATCTTCTAGTTTTTGAATACGTTCTCTAACTGACGAAGGTGAAAGCCCTATATGTTTGCCAATATCTACAAATGAAGTTCTAGAATTAACTTTAAGACTTTCTATTATTTTTAAATCAAGTGCATCGACCATAAATAAAGCTTTTAAATTGGCTAAATTACATTTAAATTGTTGTAAACGGACACTAAATCCGTTGAATAAATTTTAGTTTAATTACTCGTTACGCTAATTTTGCATTATGGATATGATGTTATTACTCCTTACTATTGGTATTTTTCTTGGCTTTTTTGTTCAAACCATTACTGGATTCGCCGGTGCTTTAATTGCCTTACCTTTTTTGCTCTTTGTGATGCCATTGTCGGATGCAATTGGTTATTTATCTATTTTTTATTTTATTTCAACTCCTATTTATATTTATAAAGAATGGAAATACATTGACAAACAACTTCTAATAAAATTGGCCCCATCATCATTTTTTGGACTAATAATTGGAATTATTGTTTTAGTATATGCTCAACCTATATTTTTAAAAAAAGCATTGGGTTTGTTTATAATTTTGTATGCATTAAATAGTTTAAAAGAAAAAAAAGAAATCCATTTAATCTCAAAAATGAAATACTTTTTTGGTTTTTTAGGAGGTTTTTTTTCAGGTCTTTTTTCAACTGGAGGGCCTTTGTATTTAATAATTATAAAAAGTGAAACCTCGAATGTAAAGACTTTACGTGCCACCATGTTTGGTGTTTTGGGTTTAATAACATTAATGCGAATTCCTATTCTTGCCTTTGAAGGTATTTTGTCCCTGAATCTATTTTATAATGCAATTTTTGTTTTACCTTTTTTCATAGTAGCTTTATTATTGGGTAATAAGGTGTATTTAAAATTAAATGAATTTATCTTAAAGCGAATTATGTTAGGACTTTTGTTTTTGTCCGGAATTATGTTATTAATAAAGAATTAAGTGCTTTTATTTATGTTTTCAGTTTTTGTGATAAATCAAATTTATTAAATCTACCATTTGAATCGCCCTTTAAATATTTACCTTTGCAAAAATTAAAAAAATTTGATGATTGATCTCATAATGACAAAAACTAAATATTTCCAATTAATTCTAATTTTAGGTTCACTAACTGCGCTTGGACCATTTTCGATTGATATGTATTTGCCTGGTTTTGCCGGAATTGCCAAGGATTTGAACACATCCGTAGCTAATGTTTCCATGACTTTGTCCAGTTATTTTATTGGAATTTCCGCAGGACAATTGCTTTATGGACCTTTATTAGATCGTTTTGGTCGAAAAAAACCTCTTTTTATCGGACTAATCGTTTACATTTTAGCTTCTCTAGGTTGCGTTTTCGTTACTGATATAAATACTTTTATTGGTTTACGATTCATTCAGGCTGTCGGCAGCTGTGCTGCAACCGTAGCATCGGTTTCTATGGTTCGAGATTTATTTCCTGTAAAAGATATTCCAAAAGTATTTTCATTATTGATGTTGGTTGTTGGACTTTCGCCAATGCTAGCGCCAACTATTGGTGGTTACGTTACCGAAGATTATGGCTGGCATACCGTATTTTTTATATTAATGTGTATGGGTATTTTGATTCTTTTGGCCGCGCAAATCGGCTTGCCAAATACTTTTAAACCAGATACTTCAATTTCATTAAAACCAAAACCAATTATTACTAATTTTATCATTATTCTAAAAGAGCCTCAGTTTCATACCTATGCATTTACAGGAGCAATAGCTTTCTCAGGATTGTTTACTTATGTAGCGGCCTCCCCTATTTTATTTATGGACATTTTTAAAGTTGATGGTAAAACATATGGTTGGATATTTGCTTTTATGTCCTTGAGTTTTATTGGTGCCAGTCAATTAAATTCATTTTTGTTAAGAAAATTCACGAGTGAACAAATGATTTTAGGGGCATTAATTTCTCAATCTTTCATTAGCATTTTATTCCTAGTTTTGGCAATGAATGATCTTTTAAATTTGTATCAAACTATTGCGATGCTATTTTTATTCTTAGCCTGTTTAGGAATTTCAAATCCTAATACAGCAGGACTTACGCTTGCTCCTTTTTCAAGAAATGCGGGAAGTGCGTCGGCATTAATGGGGGCCATTCAGTTAGGATTAGGCGCCTTAGCGTCGTTTGCAGTGGGTGTTTTTGTAAAAAATTCGATGTTGCCAATGGTTATAATTATGGCCGTTTCAACAATTTTAGCCTTAATTATTTTAATTCTTGGAAAACGAAATATAAAAAAAACTATTGCAACTTCTCATGATGAAGGAATTGCAATAGTTCATTAATTTTAGCTTTAGTATTATTTAGCTTCTATTTTAACTTTTTTATCAGGTCTGATAATCATTCGCAAAGATTGGTCTTTTGCAAAATAGGCAATCATCCAATTAAAAAATGTTTTCACTCTATTGCGATAAGTTATCAACGAAATGAGATGAATAAATAGCCATATTATCCAAGCAAAAAATCCTTTGAAATGCATTTTAGGATGTGGTAAATCAACCACAGCCTTATTTTTTCCAATGATAGCCATTGATCCTTTATCATTATATTTAAAGGGTTTTAATGGTTTTTTTTGACTCATTAGTTTAAAGTTCTTAGCCAAATTTATTCCTTGTTGAATCGCAACTTGTGCCACTTGTGGATGACCATTTGGGAAATCTGCATCTGTAAGTTGGATGCAAGTATCTCCAATTGCATAGATGTTTTCAGTACTATTTACTTTATTATAAGCATCAGTAGCCATTCTTTTTCCGCGACCATAACTTTCTATTGGAATTCCTTCGAAAACTTTTGCAGAAACTCCCGCGGCCCATATTAAATTTGTAGTTTGAATCGTTTCGCCATTAGCAAAATATACTGTGTCATCTATATAATCCACCACTGTGGTATTTAATTTCACGACAACACCTAATTTTGTCAGCGCTTCAAGTGTATCTTCCTGAGAAGCTTTACTCATTGGAGAAAGTACGGCATTTGCGCCATCAACAAGATAAATATTACTTGCAGTAGTACTTAATTCTGAATATTCTTTCAGCAAAATATTTTTTCTCATCTCAGCGAGCATACCGGAAACTTCAACACCAGTTGGGCCACCACCGGCAACTACAATGGTTAATAATTTTCTGCGTTCACGAATGTCTTTACAAATGGCAGCTTTTTCTAAATTCTTCAAGAGTGTATTACGCATAACGATTGCGTCATTCAGCGTTTTCATTGGAATAGCATTTTTTTTTACGTTTTCCATTCCAAAATAACTCGTTTCGGCACCAGTGGCAAAAACCAAGTAATCGTATTTTAATTCTCCATTGTTGAGAATGATTTTATTTTCTGAAGGGTTTATTTTTAGTAAGTTTCCTAAACGAAATTGTAGATTTTTTTTGCCCGAGAAAAATTTCCTAAAAGGGTAACTTATACTTGAAGGTTCTAAAAAAGCGGTAGCGACCTGATATATCAGTGGTGCAAAGAAATTGTAATTATTTTTGTCTACGAGTGTTACGTTGATTCCTTTTTCATTTAAAAGTTCTTTAGCAAGATTTAATCCTGCAAATCCACCGCCGATTATTATAATTTCCATATCGTGTTTTTATAGTCTATAAATTAAAAAAGCATCCCTAAATATACACTATTTATGAATGCTGTAATAAATTAAATAGTAAATAAACTTGAAATATTTAATTCTTTTTAAGTTTTTTAACGGGTTTTTCTAAAGGTTCATTTTTGTTTTGCAGCATATAATTTGCCAATAATTTTTCAATCAATTCATCTTTAGTCAAATGATGAAAAACAATTTTTATTTTTTCTTTTAATGCTGCAGCAACATCATGATTGGGTTTAGTTTTGAAGATTTGCTTTGCCCACAATAACGTATTATTTTCTTCGATACTGGCAACAGTTGGTTTTTTAAATTGTGTAAATTTTATTCCCAATTCTTTTTCGAAATCAGCAATTTCCCCTACTTCTTCTTGTTGCAAAACCGTTAGAGAAAGGCCCTTTGCTCCTGCTCTTGCCGTTCTTCCGCTACGGTGCACGTATGCTTCATAAACATCAGGTAAATGGTAATTGACCACATAAGAGATTTCTTTTACGTCAATTCCTCTTGCCGCTAAATCTGTCGCTACCAATATGTTGATATGTCCTTCACGGAATTGCTCCATGATTCTGTCTCTAATTCCCTGAGATAAACTTCCGTGTAATGCTCCCGATGAAAATCTATTTATTGCCAGATTTTTCGCTAATTTATTAACAGCGGCTTTTGTTTTGCAAAAGATAATTCCGCGCTCTCCTTCTTTAGAATTCAAGAAATGCATCAAAACATCCAGCTTCTCAATGGGATCAACTAAAATATATTCATGATCAATTTCTTGATTTCCTACCGTTTCCATGTTGGCGTTAACGTGCACCACATTTTTATTCAAATAATTCTGAATTAACTGTTTGATAGTTCCGGGCATGGTCGCCGAGAATAAAAAAGTATGATGAATTGCAGGTAACTCCGCCACAATCTCATCTAAGCTTTCTTTTAGAATAGTCACCATTTCATCGGCTTCATCAAGCACTAGGAATTTGGTTTCTTTCAAATTTATTGCTTTGCGCTGAATCAAATCAATCAATCTTCCGGGTGTTGCCACAACAATATGTGTAGGCAATGAAAGTCGCTCTATTTGGGGTTTTATTGGGATACCGCCGCAAGTTGCCGCAATGGAAACATTGGGTAAATATTTAGAAAAATCTTCTAGGTTTCTAAAAATCTGATGTCCTAATTCCCGAGTTGGAACTAAAATCACAGCTTGAACTGAAGATAAATTTACATCAATTAATTGTAAAAGAGGCAATCCAAAAGCTGCTGTTTTTCCTGTACCTGTTTTAGCAACTCCAACCAAATCTGTAGTGTTTGATAAAAGTAACGGAATTGTTTTTTGCTGAATCTCTGTGGGTACAACAATTTTCAATTCGGTAATCGCTTTTAATATTGGTGCTGAAATTCCTAAATCGGAGAATTGTTTTGGCATTTTTTTGGATTTTATAATTTTATAAAAAAGTTATTTTGTAAACGTAATTTTTAGCCCCGATAGCAGTGAAAATCCTTTCTGGTCATGAACTTGTTTCAGTGTTCTGAAACAAGTTCATGACCAGAAAGATTGCATCGAATAGCGGGATTAGCTCCTTAAAAAAGAAATATTAATCTTCATCCGGTTCGTTCATGATTTTTTCCCGATATTTTTTACCAGTTAACAATACCAGTTTTAATTTGTAATCGTCAACAAGCCACTCACGGTAATTTTTACTGCATTGACTCAAACATTTAGAATAGCGCTTGATGCGGCAATCGATATCATCATCTAGCAATTTTCCTAATGCTTTCGCCTCTTGCAAGGTTTCAGAATTATCAACACACATGGCAGCGTGCTGTTCCAATGATTTTTCCAACACTTCTTTTGAACGTAAATTTTGTTTGATGATGAGTTTGTGTTCTTCATCGATATCAAAAGTTACCACTTCTGTTTTGCTAAATTTAGCTCGTATTTCAGGCGGCATGCTGTATTTAAAATACAATTCGATTTCAGTGTCATCACGTAAATTTTCCAGATAAAACTCCGGTGATTTAAAGATGTGTTGCCAATTTACCGGCTCACTCCACAATCCAAATCGTGCTGCATTATTCCCCAAATCGATAACGCTAAAAGTATCTTTATTAGGTAATTTTCTGGAACCGCGACCAATCATTTGATAGTATAGTGTCAATGATTTTGTCGCTCTATTTAATATGATAGTTTCGACAGTAGGCTCATCAAAACCGGTGGTAAGAATTCCAACTGATGTCAGAATCGCATCCGGCGTATGCTTAAACCAATGTAAAATATCTTTTCTTTCTTCGTTATTGCTGGTGTTATCCAAGTGGCGAATCGCATAACCGGCTTCTCTAAAAGTTTCATATACATATAAGGATGTATTGATTCCGTTATTGAAAATTAAGGTTTTCTTACCCAAAGATTTCTCCGTGTAAGCATGCAATAATTTTTCCTGCATGGCCATATTCGTATATAAATCATCTGATGATTTTACGGTGTAATCCCCATTGATACCTACTTTTAATGAGGTCAAACCCACATCATAGCTGTACGTGATTGCTTTTGCTAAAAATCCATTTTCGATCAACGAACTAATGGTGTCTCCTACGATTAATTCATCGTAGCTCTCATGCATTGGCAACTTGATATTCGAACTTAAAGGCGTTGCTGTAACTCCTAATATGAATGCATTTTTGAAAGAGCTTAATAATTTTCGGAAGGAGTTGTAATGCGCCTCATCGATAATCACCAATCCTACATTATCTAAATGCAATTTTTCGTCATTGATACGGTTTTTCAAAGTTTCGACCATTGCAACAAAACAAGAATAATCGTTTTGGTCCGGAAGTTCTTTTACTTTACTGTTGATAATTTTGTTTTTCACATCAAAACCTTTCAACATTTTTGAAGTTTGCTTACACAACTCAATGCGGTGTGTCAACACAACTACTTTTTTATCATGTTGTGATAAGTAACGTCGCACTATTTCTGAAAAAACTACTGTTTTCCCTCCGCCAGTAGGCAATTGGTATAACAAATGGTGTTGTGGAGGTGCATTATCTATACGCTCAAATATGGCGTCAATGTCGCCTTTTTGGTACGCATAAAGTTCTTTTTTGTCTTCGATTTCTATTTCTAAAGTGTTTTGCGACATTGCTTATTGTTGGATTTTTGCAAAAATACACCTAAAAAACAGTTTAGTTATCAATTTTAATTAAAAAAAATAGGATTGATTAAATAAAATTGAATTATGCAACCTTTCAGTACTCAAATCGCTCAATAATAGCATTGAACTCTTGTTCGTTGTACCATTTTTGCATAATGGTTTCGTTATGAATGACTGCTATTCTTGTTTTAAAATCATTAAGTATTCCGTTTGTGATTAAGAAAATAACGGCTTGCTCAAAAGAATTGAACATACTTTTGAAAAACAAATCATGTTTTATAACATTTTCAGATGCAAAGGTTTGTGCAATTTCGATATTGTAAAGCATTACATCGGCAATTATAAAGGGATCAACACCTAAAAGGATAAAATGCTTGATATATTTTTGAGCAACGGAGCGTCTCATTTTAGGTTTGCTGCGTCTTCCCGCCTTTTTGAAAGGAAAATATTCATTTGAAATTTTGAGTTTGCATTCTTGCAAAAGCGTTTCTTCTTTTGGATTGAAAACAAAATTATAATAGACTTTTACCGGACTGAATTTTTCGTACAATTCGAGAATTTGCTCTTCGAGTTGCTCTTTATTCAATTCAGCTAAGTATTTTTTTAAATCGCGTTTGCTCATTACCAAAGTTTAAGATTACAAAAGTAATTTACTTTTAGAATCAATGCGCCGAAAATCAATGATTATAACTAATTTTGACACAAATAAAAGTAGAAGCACTTTTTATCCTAACCTAATTTTTTACTTTTATCCTCAAATTTATTTTTATGCTGAAGATTTTTAAAATTATCGCACTACTTGAAGGAGTTTCTTATTTGGCTTTATTTACCAATATGTTAGTTGTGAAACCTACAAATGTTGCTTTTTACAAGGCATTATTATTTCCAGTAGGAATGGCTCACGGAATTTTATTTGTAAGTTATATCATTTTAGCGATAATGCTGAAATTTGAACAGAATTGGGATTGGAAAAAATTCGGAATTATATGTTTGGGTTCCTTAGTTCCTTTTGGAACTTTTTACGTAGATAAAAAATATTTACAAAATGTATAAATACATAGAAAAAATATTCAATTTTCTTTATCCTGTATTTCGAAAATGGGGATTAGGAAGCAGTTTAGCTTCCTATTTAAGCCTAGTGCTCAATATCGTTATATTATGTGTCTTGGCATACGCGATTTATGTTGTTTTTAGACTTATTCTGGTCACCATTATGGCAGTTATTGCCCAAAAAACTAAAACGAGATTTGATGATTTATTGGTAACAAACAAAACTGCCAAGTACATTGCGCACTTAATTCCGCTGCTGTTTATATATAAATCGGTACCAATTATTTTAGACAAATACGTGTATTGGGAAGGCCTTTTTGGAAAATTAGTCGGAATTTATATTGTAATGTTGGTTTTATGGATCATCCGAACCATTTTTAATGCTTTACGAGATTATTTAAAACTAAAACCAAGGTATAGCGATAAACCAATTGACAGTTTCATTCAGGTTATAATGATTGTGCTATGGACTGTTGGGATTACGGTTATTATTTCCAAATTATTCGATATCAATCAAAAAGAGTTGTTAACCATTTTGGGAGCGGTTTCTGCGGTAATTATCTTGATTTTTAGAGATACTATTTTAGGTTTTGTTTCGAGCGTTCAAGTCTCAATCAATGATATGGTTCGAATTGGCGACTGGATTACGATGGATAAATTTGGTGCCGATGGAGATGTAATAGAAATTAATCTGGCAACAGTGAAAGTTCGAAATTTCGACAACACTACGACCACTATTCCTACCTACAGTTTAAGTTCCGATTCGTTTCAAAACTGGCGCGGAATGTTGAATTCTGATGGGAGACGGATCAAAAGACACATTCTTATTAAAACTAGCAGTATTCGATTTCTGGAAGAAACAGAATTAAGTGATTTAAAAAAAATACACCTTATTTCAGATTATATTGACACTCGAAAATTAGAAATAGACGAATATAACTCCAGTAATAAAGTTGATAAATCTATTGCTATAAATGGACGGAATTTGACCAATTTAGGCTTGTTTCGAAAATACATAACCGAATATTTATTTAATTATCCCGGCTTAAATCAAGAGATGTTGATGCTTTGTCGCCAATTGCAATCGACCTCACATGGAGTTCCGCTTGAAGTCTACGCCTTTTCGCATGACAAACGTTTTGAAAATTACGAATACATCATGTCGGATATATTTGATCATATCATCGCATCAGTGCGTTATTTTGACTTAGAAATTTTTGAAACTGCCACCGAAAATGAATTAAAAGTTTAATCGTTGTTTAAATTTCATTTTCTCTGATCTTCGTTCCCTCCACTTTGTGTTATGAAATGTATAAATCTTTTAAAAAAACTAAAATTTTACCTTTGCTATGCGTATTTTTTTTAATTTTAGAAAAAAAAATATGAACGAGCGTGATACTTTTTTAAAAGAATTTAGAGGACAAACTATTGGTTCCGTAACCACCCAATCTACAACTGAAGAATCATTTCAAAATGAAGTACTTCGACCAATTTTAAAGCTACAAAATGATTTATTTGTAGCTTCCTTTATCAATTATATAAATAAAAATAAAGCTGATTTTTACAATCATTCTCTTGATAAAAAACAATCAGTCATAGAAAATGTAATCCGTAAGGACATCAAGTTTCGAAATGTTTTAAAGGGAATGGTTATTGGATTATTCACTTCTGATGAATATGCCATTTACATACAAAACACCTCCAATACCAACAAAAGAATGATGAGTATGCTTGTAGAAAGATTGAAAAGCCAAGTTCAACTTTTTTAAATCTAAAAAAACAGTAAATTTTTTGTTTCCCTTGTTCAGAAATTCATTGATCCATTCCAACATTTTGATTTTACTGATTATTAAATGGTCATGCAGAATAGAAGGACTTAAGATTTTAAAAACACATTATGTTAAAACAACTTGATTTGTTGTTTATAATTTAAAAATCACCTTCTTATTAATCTAATTATTACCATTTATATCTAATTTAATAATTCTAATCTTTTTTATAATAAATATTAGTTAAGCGCATTTTTATCTGCTATCGGTATGGTTTTTTTCATTATAATTGTTAAAAATAATTTTATGAAGGAAGAATATTTCAGTTGGTATTCCCCAAATTTAAATAGAGATATTGAAATGTTGGTTTTTGGACATGCTGGATATCCTGTAATCTTATTTCCAACTTCTATGGGAAGTTACCATGAAAACAAAGATATGGGTTTGATAGAATCTGCAAAATGGTACATTGAGCAAGGTTTAATTCAAATATTTTGTCCGGATAGTATTGACAAGGATAGTTTTTACAATAAAAATATACACCCTGTTCACCGTATCGAAAATCACGTAAAATACGATAAAATGATTTGTCACGAGATTGTTGAAAAGGCAAAGAACAACACGCCCTCAGGCAAAGTTGCCGTTGCTGGTTGCAGTTTTGGAGGCTATCATGCGGCAAATTTTGCTTTTCGTCATCCAGGTTATGTAAGTCATCTTTTTTCTATGAGTGGCGCTTTTAACATTAAGAGTTTTTTGGATGGTTTTCACAACGACGATGTATTTTACAACAGTCCGGAAGATTATTTATACGGTCTAGATGATTATGAATTATGGAACATGGACATTGTTTTGGGAACTTCTAATTGGGACATTTGTTTCGATGCCAATCTAAAATTAAGCAAAGTACTAAGCGACAGACACATTCATCATTGGTTAGATATTCGTCAGGAACAAAAACACGACTGGCCGATTTGGAAAGAAATGTTCCCGCATTATTTATCAAGAATTAACTTTTTTAAAATTATAAACACATCAAAATGAAAAAAATTGGAATTTTATTTGGAATGGAAGACACCTTTCCTCAAGCATTTATTGATCGTGTCAATTCAAAAAACGAAAAAGGAATTATTGCTGAGGCAGTGGCTATTGATAAAGTAGTTCAAAATCAAGACGGAGAATACGCAATAATTATTGACCGGATTTCGCAAGATGTCCCTTTTTATCGTGCCTATTTAAAAAATGCGGCTTTAACAGGAACAAATGTAATTAACAATCCGTTTTGGTGGAGCGCCGATGATAAATTTTTCAATAACTCCTTGGCAGATACGCTCGGCGTACCTTTACCTAAAACCGTAATTCTTCCTTCGGCTGAACATCCTACGGACACGACCGGAAAATCATTCCGAAACCTAAAATATCCAATGGACTGGGAAGGAATCTTTGACTATATTGGATTTCCTGCATACATGAAACCGTATGCTGGAGGTGGCTGGAAAAATGTGTATCGATTGGAAAATATTGAGGAATTCTGGGAAAAGCATCAGGAAACTGGACAATTGGTGATGATGCTTCAAGAAGAAATTGTTTTTACGGAATATTTCAGAGTTTATTGTTTGGGTTGCAAAGCGGTGCGAATAATGCAATATGAACCAAGAAATCCGCATCATTTACGCTATGTAATCGATGGACCGCTTGTGGATAAAAAATTATTAGCAACCATAAAAGATTATACTTTACGACTTTGCAAAGGATTGGGATATGATTTTAATACGGTAGAATTTGCCGTTCGTGACGGTATTCCTTACGCCATTGATTTTGGAAATCCCGCACCTGACGCCGAATTAACTTCGGTTGGTGCTGAAAACTTTGAATGGGTGGTTGAAGAGGCTTCGAAAATGGCTATTGCTGCCGCAAAAAAGCAAAAATCAGGAAAAATGAACTTAACATGGGGAACTTTTATTAAAGATGCTGTTGCTGGGAAATAAAATTTTATAAATTACAAAATACCCTAGCCCCGATTAAAGTGTAAATCCTTTGTGGGCCTGCTTTTTAAGGCCTGTAAAGATTGTAACGGAAAGCGGGACACGAGCGAAGCGAACTGACGAAGTAATTAGCTCCTAAAAAAATAAAATAATGAAAAAATTACCAGTTTTTACACTAGGTGTTGAAGAAGAATATCAAATAATTGACCCTGATACAAGAGATTTACGGTCGCATTTGTCAAAAATTGTGGATGGTGCCAAAATAATTTTAAACGAGCAGGTGAAGGCCGAAATGCACCAATCTGTGGTGGAAGTAGGAACTAATATTTGTCATAGCGTTAATGATGCCAAAAATGAGATTCGGTTTTTACGCTCTAAAATCGTTGAATTAGCGGAGAAACAAAACCTTATTGTTGGTGGTGCCGGAACACATCCTTTTTCAAAATGGCAGGATCAACCGATAACTGATGATCCGCGATACCACGATATTGTTAATGAACTGCAAGATGCTGCGCGTTCTAATTTGATTTTTGGAATGCATTGCCATGTAGGAATTGAAAATCGTGAAATCGGTTTGCAATTGATGAATCAGGCTACCTATTTTCTCCCTCACATCTTTGCACTTTCGACAAATTCACCTTTTTGGGAAGGAAGAAAAACAGGTTATAAATCATTTAGAACCAAAGTATTTGATAAGTTCCCCAGAACAGGTTTGCCGGAATATTTTGATTCAGTAAGTTCGTACGAGAACTATTTAGATACTTTGATAAAAACAAATTGCATTGATAATCCAAAGAAAATTTGGTGGGATTTACGCTTGCATCCGTTTTATAACACAATAGAATTCAGGATTTGTGACATGTGCTTGACCGTCGATGAAACTATTTGTATCGTTGCCATTATTCAGGCAATTGTAGCCAAACTCTACAAATTGAATATGAACAATACTAGTTTTAATGTTTATCGACTGGCTTTGATAAAAGAAAATAAATTCCGGGCAGCACGTTACGGAATTGAGAATAATATGATTGATTTTGGCATGCAAAAAGAAGTTGAGACTAAAATGCTTATTCTGGAATTGCTTGATTTCATTGATGATGTTGTGGATGAATTAGGCAGTCGTGACGATATTAATTATGTTCATGAAATTTTGAAAAACGGAACTGGAGCGGACAAACAATTGGCTGTTTTCGAAGAAACTGGCGATCTTTCTAAAGTGGTGGACTTTATAACTGGTCAATTTACCAAGGGATTATAAAATATAAATTATCTTTGCGCATTATTTTTAAAAACAGTTATGTCGAATAAAATCATAAAAATAGCGCTTTTGGATATGTACAACGGAGAACCTAATCAGGGAATGCGATGTATTATTGATATTGTCAATCGGTTTAATCCCGTCGTCGGTTTTGAAATATTTGATGTTCGCGGAAAATGTCACTTGCCGGAAATAAAAAAATTCGACATTTATATTTCAACCGGAGGACCAGGAAATCCATTAATTGGAGATGGAGATTGGGATGTCAAATATTATGAATTTATTGATTCTTTGAACAAATGGAATATGGAGAACGCTGTTAAAAAACATGTTTTGTTTATTTGTCACTCGTTTCAGATGGCTTGTTTGCATTTTGGATTGGCCACAATAACCAAAAGAAATGATACTTCTTTTGGTGTGATGACCATGCACAAAACGAAAGAAGGCCAAACAGATTCTTTATTTGAAGGTTTGGCGGATCCTTTTTATGCTATTGATTCCAGAGATTATCAGGTGGTACAACCAAAACTTAGTGTTTTTGCTAAAAAAGGAGCCAAGATTATTTCATTAGAAAAAATTAGGGATCACGTGCAATACGAACGCGCGATTATGGCGGTTCGATTTACAGACTACTTTGTAGGTACTCAATTTCATCCTGAAGCGGATCCGATAAGCTTTGTTGCTCACATGAGAAACAAAGTAGCGAAGGAAAAAATCAAGAAAATGAAAGGGAAAAAGAAATTCAGAAACATGCTGGAAGATTTATTAGATGATGATAAAATTTACAGAACTAATGAAACCTTAATACCAAATTTCCTCAGAATAGCAATTAACGATTTGATGAAAACAAAAAAAATGCTTTCTAATTAATACAATCCTTGCAAATGATTTCAAAATATCGGGAGTTATTTAATGCTCAATTTACAGAAAAAAAATATCAGGAATTCAAAGATGATATTGCTTCCGATTTTAATTACCTACCTACTTTCAGGTTGGCGGAAACCCCTTTTTTTATTTCAAAAGAGTTGCAGTCCCAATTGATTGAAGGTTGTAATGAAGTTGTAGCTTTTATTCAAAAAGAAGACTTTAAGTTACTTACCAACAAATCATTAGAATTAAACTTAAAAGTACCAAATGAGGACGACCATTCTACTTTTCTAGCGATCGATTTTGGCATTTGTGAAGAAGAAGGAAAAATTATTCCTAAACTGATTGAAGTGCAAGGATTTCCTTCTTTGTACAATTATCAGTTGAATGTGTATGAAAAGTTCAAGAATCACTATCCGATTCTTAAGGAACTGACTCCATTTATAACTGACATTACACAACTGAAATATTTGGATATTTTAGAAGAAGCAATTTGCAACAATCATCCAAAAGAAAATGTTATTCTTCTTGAAATTGAACCCGAAAAACAAAACACCAAAATTGATTTTTATTACTGCAAAAGAGATATTGGAATCCCAATTGTTTGCGTGACGGAGTTGATAAAAAAAGGCAAACAACTTTTCTATAAAAATTTAGCAGGCGATGAAATTCTTATAAAAAGAATTTATAATCGGGTTATTTTTGATGAATTAAATCTGAGAACCGATTTACAACTTAATTTTAGTTTCTCAGATGATTTAGATGTGGAATGGGCGGGTCATCCCAATTGGTTTTTTAGAATCAGTAAATTTATTTTACCTTTATTGAAAGGGAAATATTTTATAGACACAACTTTACTAAGTGACTTAAAAGAAATACCTCAGGATTTAGAAAACTATGTTCTAAAACCGCTTTTTTCATTTTCAGGAACAGGAGTTATTTTCCATGTAACCAAGGAAGATATTGAATCCGTTGTTGAAAAAGAACTTTATATTCTTCAAAAAAAGGTAAATTACATTCCAATTGTGCAATCTCCAGACGGAAAAGTAAAAGCCGAAGTACGTGTACTTTGTGTTTGGAAAAAAGACGATATCGCTCCTACTCTATGCTGCAACTTGGTCCGTTTGAGTCGAGGTGAAATGATTGGCGTAAAATTCAACAAGGACAAAGATTGGGTTGGTGGTACGCTTGGTTTATTTGAAAGATAAACTTAAATTGAATCTTAATATTTCCATTTTTTAACATTGATTAAAGTTTTTAATTATCTTTTCATTTTTTATCATCGAAGCCTTTTTTACTAATTATTTAGCAAAAAAATTTCTAACTCTTTACATGCTTATTTTAACCGATAATGTCATTTTAACGCATTGAAAATTATTTTAACGAATGTTCAACAATATATTATAGTAAAATACTCGCTAATATTATATTAATTTCATTTTTAAGAGCGGTTTTTCTTCCTTTTTTCTTTAAGAAATATAATTTTTTATTTAAAATCTTAGATTCCAGCGACACTTTTATGAATTTTTTAAAGTGTTTCCCTTAATAATTTGAAAAATATGGAATTATTCAATAATTTAACATAAATAAAATTAAGGTGTTTTTTTTTTCTTTATTATTGTAAGGTTATAATAATTTAAGAATAATCAACAACTTTAATAATTAACAAATGAATAGAAGAGAAGCACTTAAAAACGTTGCGTTTTTGATGGGAGGCGCAATCTCAGCAACTACAATGGGCGTTTTGTTTGAAAGTTTTACTTTACCCGAAAAAGAAAAAAATCAGGTGTCTTTTTCTGCTACGGATGAAGAGATTTTGGCTGAATTCGCCGATATCATCATCCCGACAACAGCATCTTCGCCCGGAGCAAAAGCTGCAGGACTCGGTGCTTTTATTCCAATGATTATTAGAGATTGTTATCCTGCAAATATGCAAGAAATTTTTGCCTCAGGATTAAAAGCAATGCAATATAAATGTTCTAAAGAATTCAATAAAGACTTTTTGTCAATGTCCGTTGAAGAACGTCAAAAACTATTGACCTCATTAAGGGATGAGGCAATTGCTACCAATAAAGCACCTTCTTTCTTTTTGATTGCAAGAGATTTAACAATTTTAGGGTATTATTCTTCAGAAATAGGCTGCACACAGGCTCGTGAATATCTTCCAGTTCCGGGACGCTACGATGGTAGTGCAGACTACAAACCCGGACAAAAAGCTTGGGCAACCAACTAGTCTTATTAGAACCTACTGTTAGAAACTATTTTATTAAATAAAAAATAATACCCGTGAATATAAATACCAATTTGAAAGAGGAAAATACGTATGATGCTATTGTTGTAGGATCTGGAATTAGTGGTGGTTGGGCTGCAAAAGAACTTACCGAAAAAGGATTAAAAGTTTTGATGTTAGAACGCGGAATGAATATTGAGCACATCAAAGATTATGAATCGGCCATGAAAGCACCATGGGAATTTGAACGCGCAGGCAAGCTTACCGAAGAACAAAAAAGAACCCATCCTGTTCAAACAAGAGATTATCCATACAATGAAGCTACCGAAAAATGGTGGGTGAATGACTTGGAATGTCCCTATACAGAAGACAAACGTTTTGATTGGTACAGAGGATTTCATGTGGGTGGAAAATCTTTAATGTGGGGCCGTCAAAGTTACCGTTTTAGTGACCATAATTTTGAAGATAATGCCAAAGATGGTCATGGAAATGACTGGCCTATTCGATATAAAGACCTTACCAGGTGGTATGATTATGTAGAGAAATTCGTAGGAATAAGTGGTCAAGCAGAAAATTGGCCCCTATTACCGGATGGTAAATTTTTGCCTCCAATGGATTTAAATTGTGTTGAAAAATCAGTTAAAGAAAGATTAGAAAAACATTATAATAAATCACGTATTCTGACAATTGGTAGAACCGCCAACTTAACTGTGCCTCACAAAGGTCGCGGCAGCTGTCAGTACAGAAATTTGTGTAGCCGAGGATGTCCGTTTGGAGCGTATTTCAGTACGCAATCTTCTACTCTACCGGCTGCGATGGCAACCAACAGATTGACCGTGAGACCCTACTCTATTGTGAATCATATCATTTATGATAAAGATACTAAAAAAGCAAAAGGTGTGATGGTTATTGATGCAGAAACAAATGAAACTATGGAGTTTTATGCTAAAATTGTTTTTGTGAACGCATCCACTTTAGGATCAACATTCCTTTTATTAAATTCAACTTCAGAAGCGCATCCGAATGGAATGGGTAATGCCAGCGGACAATTAGGCCATAATCTTATGGATCATCATTTCCGTTGTGGTGCAGAAGGAACAGCTGAAGGTTTTGAAGATAAATACACGTACGGAAGAAGAGCTAATGGTATTTATATTCCAAGATACCAGAATGTAGGAAATGATAAAAGAGATTATTTAAGAGGTTTTGGATATCAAGGTGGTGCCAGTAGAGGATCGTGGCATAAAGAAGTAGCCGAACTGGCTTTTGGTGAAAATTTCAAATCTACCATGTCATTACCAGCTGATTCTTGGAGTATGGGATTAGGTGGTTTTGGAGAAATGCTACCGTATTACGAAAATAAAGTATATATCGACCATACTAAAAAAGATAAATGGGGACAACCTGTTTTAGCAATTGACTGCGAAATTAAAGATAACGAAGCTAAAATGAGGGAAGATATGATGAATGATGCCGCAGAAATGCTGGAAGCTTCAGGAATTAAAAATATACAAACCTATGATAATGATTATTATCCTGGAATGGCTATCCACGAAATGGGTACTGCCAGAATGGGTAATGATCCGAAGGATTCAGTTTTAAATAAATGGAATCAAATGCACGAAGTGAGTAATGTATTCGTTACGGATGGGTCTTGTATGCCTTCCATCGCTTGTCAAAATCCATCATTAACATTTATGGCTTTAACGGCACGTGCTTGCGATTACGCAGTAAAAGAATTAAAAAAAGGAAATATTTAGGTTCATCGGTATGAGAAAATTAAGAATGGGAATGGTTGGTGGTGGCCAAGATGCCTTTATTGGTGCAATTCACCGCTTAGCCGCCAATATGGATGGATTAATTGAATTAAAGTGTGGTGCATTAAGTATAAAACCAGAAACCGCAATAGCCTCTGGTAAAGCCTTGTTTCTTCCAGCATCAAGAACGTATTTGACGTATGAGGAAATGATTAAAGCTGAAGCGCTTTTGCCTGCTGACGAAAGAATCGATTTTGTTACTATTGTTACACCAAACTTTGCTCATTTTGCTCCTGCGATGATGGCTTTGGATCATGGTTTTAATGTAGTAATTGAAAAACCAATGACTTTTTCGTTGGAAGAGGCAAAACTATTGCAGCAAAAAGTAGAAGAAACAGGATTAATTCTTTGTTTAACACATACCTACTCCGGCTACCCAATGGTCAAGCAAGCTAAAGCAATGGTTAATGAAGGAAAATTAGGAAAAATTAGAAAAGTTTGGGTTGAATATCCGCAAGGTTGGTTGAGTAAACTTTCTGAAAGAGAGGGTAATGCGCAAGCAGCTTGGAGAACGGATCCTACTAAATCCGGAAAAAGTTCAGTAATGGGTGACATTGGAACTCATGCAGCACATTTAGCCGAATATATTACCGGTGCAAAAATTACAGACGTATGTGCAGAATTGGACACCCTCGTTGAAGGTCGCGTAATGGATGATGATGGTGCGGTATTACTAAAGTTTGACAATGGAGCAAAAGGAGTTTTAATGGCTTCGCAAGTAGCTGCCGGAGAAGAAAATGCTTTGAAAATCAGAATCTATGGCGAAAAAGGTGGAATTGAATGGTTTCAACACGATCCCAATACTTTAACAGTTAAGTGGCTATATGAACCAACTCAGGTTTTAAGAGCTGGATCTAACTATGCACATTTATCTTCATTTGCAACTCACAATTGTAGAACTCCAGGCGGACATCCCGAAGGTTATTTAGAAGCATTTGCTAATATTTATCGCAACTTTGCTTTAACCCTTAACTGCAAATTAGATGGTAAAACACCTACTCCTGAAATGTTAGACTTTCCTTCTGTTGAAGATGGAGTAAGAGGAATGGCATTTATTGATAACGTAGTAGCATCATCACAATCTGATAAAAAATGGACTCCTTACGTTTTGTAATTAATTAGGAATTTACAAAAGTTTAGACAAACATAATATGACAACAATACAAGGTCCAGCAGTATTTTTAGCCCAATTTATAAGTGATGAAGCGCCTTTTAATTCTTTAGATGGGATTTGTAAGTGGGCCGCTGATTTAGGTTTTAAAGGTATTCAATTGCCAACATTAGATACCCGTTTCATTGATTTACAAAAAGCCGCCGAAAGCAAAACCTATGCAGATGAACTTAAAGGTACCATCGCTTCTTATGGACTGGAAATTACAGAATTGTCTACGCATCTGCAAGGACAGTTAGTAGCCGTTCACCCCGCTTATGATGATTTTTTTGATGCTTTTGCTCCGGTAAACGTTCATGGAAATTCAAAAGCGAGACAAGAATGGGCTGTCCAACAATTAAAATATGCAGCTAAGGCATCCCAAAATTTAGGTTTAAATGCTCATGCCACCTTTAGTGGTTCTTTACTTTGGCAATATTTTCATCCGTGGCCTCAAAGGCCGCCCGGCTTAGTTGAAGATGGTTTTGCTGAATTAGCCAAACGCTGGTTACCAATTTTAAATGAATTTGACGAAAATGGAGTCGATCTTTGTTATGAAATACACCCTGGCGAAGATTTGTTTGATGGGGAAACCTATGAAATGTTTTTAAAAGCCGTAAATAATCATTCCAGAGCGTGTTTGTTATATGACCCGTCCCATTTTGTATTACAACAGTTAGATTACATTCAATACATTGATTTTTATCATGAACGAATAAAAGCGTTTCACGTAAAGGATGCCGAGTTTAATCCTACAGGAAAGCAAGGAACTTTTGGAGGATATCAAAGTTGGGTAAATCGTGCAGGACGTTATCGCTCCCCTGGAGATGGTCAAATTGATTTTAAAACTATTTTTAGCAAACTGGCACAATATGATTACAAAGGCTGGGCTGTTATGGAATGGGAATGTTGCATTAAAAATCAAGAGGATGGCGCTAGAGAAGGCGCTGCATTTATAAAAAATCATATCATAAAAGTTACCGACAAAGCATTTGATGATTTTGCTGCTGTGGAAACAAATAAAGCTTTTAACAAAAAAAACTTAGGATTATAAAACTTAAATATAAATGAAAATGAAATTAAAATATTTGCTTTTTGGGGTTGCTTTAATTAGCTTAACCTCATTTTCTAATGATAATTTAGATACAAAATATATTAAAGCTACTAAAAAAACAACAGCGATTTTTCAAACATCGGATGGTGAAAAATTAATCGCTAAATCGGATTGTGTCGGGTGTCATAAACTAGACAAGAAACTAATAGGCCCCTCCTACTTAGATATTGCAAAAAAATATCCTTCGAACGATAAAAATATTACTTATTTATCTGGTAAAATAATAAAAGGTGGTTCAGGAGTTTGGGGAACAATACCTATGTCTGCACATGCTTCGCTTAAAAAGAATGATGCAAATTCGATGGCAAAGTATATTTTATCCTTAAAAAAATAAATCAAAAGACGCTTTTATATATTCTGTATAACGTTATTATGCAGAATATAAAGTTATGATGTGACACTATTCTATTGCTATTAACCAAACTAGATTAAAAATAAATGAAACAAAAAGAAGAAGATAAAATCACAAATAACCGTCGTGATTTTATAAAAACAACTGCTATAGCTGCCGCAGCTTTTATGATTGTTCCCCGTCATGTTTTAGGAAGAGGATTCGTTGCACCAAGCGATCGTTTATCAATAGCCAGTATTGGCGTTGGCGGAAAAGGTAAATCTGATATCGCTATGTTCGCCAGCAGTGGAAAAGCTGATATTTCTTTTTTATGTGATGTTGATACCAGAAGAGCCGCTGCAAGTGTAAATGCATTTCCTAAAGCTAAATTTTACACGGATTGGCGCGAAATGTTAGACAAAGAACATAAAAATTTCGATGCAGTTTCAGTTTCTACTCCGGACCATAACCATGCTATACAAGCGCTTGCTGCTATGCAATTAGGCAAACATGTATATGTTCAAAAACCTATGGCACATGATATTTACGAAGCTCGTATTTTGACTCAAGCTGCCAAAAAATATAAGGTGGTTACGCAAATGGGAAATCAAGGTGCCTCAAATGATGGTACCCGAATAATGAAAGAATGGTATGATGCAGGTTTAATTGGTGATGTTCATACGATACATGCATGGACAGACCGCCCGGTTTGGCCTCAAGGTATTCCGTGGTCTGCCAATAAAGCCGATATTCCAAGTGAATTAAATTGGGATTTGTGGTTGGGAACCGCTCCTTACAAAGAGTATGTAAATAAATTAGTGCCCTTCAACTGGCGAGGATGGTGGGATTATGGTACTGGTGCCTTAGGAGATATGGGTTGTCACCTGCTAGAAGCTCCTTTTAGTGTATTAAACTTAAAATATGCCAAAGATGTACAATGTAGTGTAGGTTCTGTATACGTAGATGAATTTCAAAGAGGATATTTTCCTGAGAGTTGTCCACCTTCTAGTCACGTTACATTAACTTTTCCAAAAACTGAAAAAACTAATGGTGACATTGCAGTCCACTGGATGGATGGAGGAATCCAACCTGAAAGACCTTCTGAATTAGGTTCGAATGAAATTTTTGGCGATGGCGGAAATGGAACATTGTTCACAGGTACAAAAGGAATAATGATGTGTGATACTTATGGTTTAAATCCGCGTTTGCTTCCTCTAAGCAAAAATGAAAATTTACAAGTTGCTCAAAAATACGCAAGAGTGATTGATGGTTCCGAAGGACATTACAAGCAATGGATTGAAGCAGCAATTGCAGGTTATGGAAAAAAAGAGTTAAGTTCTCCTTTTGAAATTGCAGGTCCTTTAACAGAAGCATTATTGATGGCAAATCTTGCTATCAGAGGTTATGATGTAATGAGAGAAGAGCTTGGAGAAGAAGTGTATCCGGGCCGTTCAGCAAAATTACTATGGGATAATGATGCCATGAGAATAACCAATTTTGACGAAGTTAATCAATTTGTGAAGCGAGACTATCGCCAAGGTTGGAAAGCTTTAACTTTATAAACAAGATTAATTATTAATTCAAAAACTTAAAAATGATTAAAAATATTTGTACCTCATTAATTGTTATACTAATGATTCAAACCGCAAATGCACAACAAGCACCAATAGCCAAAGGATTTAAATCAATTTTTGATGGACAATCCACAGCAGGATGGCATTCTTACGGAAAAAAAACAGCTGGTTCAGGTTGGAAAGTTGAAAATGGCATATTGCATTTTGATCCTACTGCTGCCCAGAATGGTCAAGGAGGCGATCTTGTAACTGATGTTGAATACGAGAATTTTCATTTGAAATTAGAATGGAAAGTAGCAGCAAATGCGAACAGTGGTATTATTTTCTTCGTTAACGAGGATTTGACAAAATTTAAAAATACCTATGAAACAGGTCTTGAAATGCAAGTGTTAGATAATGAAGGTCACCCTGACGGTAAAATTGAAAAACACAGAGCTGGTGATTTGTATGATTTAGTAAAAAGTACTTCAGAACCGGTAAAGCCTGTTGGAGAATGGAATTCTGTTGATATTGTATGTAAATTCGGAAAACTTACAATGTTAGTTAATGGTGTAAAAGTTGTTGAAACAACACTTTGGGATGCTAATTTCAAAAATTTAGTTGCCGGCAGTAAATTTGCTACTTGGCCTGGTTTTGCAGCTTTCAAAAAAGGAAAAATTGCTTTGCAAGATCACGGTGACAATGTCTGGTTCAGAAACATCATGATTAAAGAATGGAATACTATGAAAATTACAACCGGATGCGAGGCCGGAATGTAATTGAATAAAAAGTATTAAAAAAAACGAAAACTAACCAAACCAAAATAAAAATTATCCAACCAATGAATAGCACCATCCGAATAAAATTATCCATAATGATGTTCCTAGAATTTTTTATCTGGGGCGCATGGTTTGTAACCCTTGGAACATTTCTGGGAAATAACTTAAAAGCATCGGGTTCAGAAACTGCCGCTATTTTTTCTACGCAATCCTGGGGCGCCATTGTTGCACCTTTCATCATAGGTTTAATAGCTGACCGGTATTTTAATGCAGAAAAGATTTTGGGAATTCTTCATCTCGCAGGTGCCTTTTTAATGTATCAAATGTATCAATCGGAAGAAGTTGGAATGTTCTACACTTATGTTTTAAGTTACATGATTTTATACATGCCAACGTTGGCTTTAGTCAACTCAGTTTCTTTCAATCAAATGAAAGATCCGGAAAAAGAGTTTTCTAACATTAGAGTTTGGGGAACTATTGGTTGGATCATTGCGGGACTTTCAATCAGTTATTTATTTCATTGGGATTCTGCTGAAGGAATAAGTTCAGGTTTACTTAAAAATACTTTTTTACTAGCTGGTGTTGCTGCCTTTATATTAGGCTTATTTAGCTTTACATTACCAAAAACACCACCAAAAGTTAATGATGAAAAAATAAAAATTGGAGATATTATAGGTCTTGATGCTTTAAAATTATTGAAAGATAAAAACTTTGCAATATTTTTCGTTTCATCTATTCTAATTTGTATTCCTCTTGCTTTTTATTATCAAAATGCTAATCTCTTTTTAACTGAAGCAGGTGTTGAAAATCCGACGGGGAAAATGGCAATTGGACAAATATCGGAAGCCTTATTCTTGTTATTGATTCCTGTGTTCTTTACGCGTTTTGGTTTCAAAAAAACGATTTTAATCGGGATGTTAGCTTGGGCAATTCGATACGTTTTATTTGCTTACGGCAATGGTGGAGACTTAAGTTTCATGTTAATTATAGGTATTGCGCTTCACGGTATTTGTTATGATTTCTTTTTTGTATCGGGTCAAATTTACACCAATTCAAAAGCGGGAGAAAAATATAAAAGTGCTGCTCAGGGTCTCATTACATTAGCTACCTATGGAATTGGTATGCTAATAGGTTTTGCTGTTGCAGGTTATATTACAGATAATTATAAGCTGGCAGACGGTGCTGTAAACTGGCAGATGGTATGGATTATTCCTGCTGGAATTGCTATGGCAGTGTTCTTACTTTTTGCACTTTTATTTAATGAAAAAAACAAGGGAGAAGAATCCACTTCTGCTGTATAAAAATTAAAAATGAGTACTAATTTAAATAGAAGATCTGCCATAAAAGGAATAGTAGCCGGAACAGTTGCGATGGGAATTCCTTCTGGATTTTCTGCTTTGGCTATGCCAAAAAAAGAAACAGCAATACAATTGGGTAAATTAAAAGGAAATATAAATCACTCCGTTTCTCGGTGGTGTTTTAATGACATAGATTTAGATACTCTTTGCATCGAATCTAAAAAGATGGGAATTACCGGGATTGATTTAGTAGGTCCTAAAGATTGGCCAACATTGAAGAAATATGATCTTGTTTCTACCATGTGCAACGGTGCAGAGATTAATTTAGTAGATGGTTTTAATGATATTAAATTCCACGAAACGCTATTAAAAAACTACACTGAAATGATTCCGATGGTAGCAAAAGCAGGTTATAAAAACCTAATTTGCTTTAGCGGAAGCCGAAGAGGAATAACTGATGAAGAAGGATGGAACAATTGTGTTATCGGTTTGCAAAAACTAATTACATTGGCTGAAAAGCATAATGTGATTTTAGTAATGGAATTGCTAAACAGCAAAATTGATCATAAAGATTACCAATGTGACAGAACATCCTGGGGAGTAGCATTAGCAAAACGCTTGAATTCAGAAAACTTTAAACTTCTTTATGATATTTATCACATGCAAATCGATGAAGGTGATGTGATTAGAAACATAAGGGACAATCATCAATATATTGCACATTATCATACGGCCGGCGTTCCGGGACGAAATGAAATTGATGATACACAAGAATTAAATTACTCCGCAATTATGAAAGCAATTGCAAAAACTGGTTTTAAAGGTTATGTAGGACAAGAATTTGTACCAAAAAACCCGGACAAATTAGCCGCACTACAACAAGCTATTACTATTTGTGATATTTAACCAATCTAAAAAACAACTCATGATAAAGAGAAGAGAATTTTTAATTAATACTGGTTTGGCTCTAGGCGCATTAGCACTTGCTCCTACATTTGCTTTTGACTCAAAAAGTAGAAATATCGGAATTCAACTATGGACCTTGCGTGACACGTTACCAAAAGATGTTAAAGGTGTTTTAGCTCAAGTTGGTAAAGCTGGATTTTGCGAAGTGGAAACTTTTGGTTATTTAGTAGATAAAGGCTTTTTTGGAACTTCAGTGCGCGATTTTAAATCGATATTGGATGATAACGGTTTAAAAGCAACGAGTAATCATTTCGATTTCAATTCGATGATCAAAGATGGTTCCACTGATCTTGTAAAATATTATGTAGAAACCGCAAATCAGTTAGGAAGTGAATATGTGACGGTGCCATATATCGTTTCAGAATTGCGCGGAACTACTGGTGATGCCTATAAAAAATTAGCCTTACAAATTAATAAAGTAGGAGAACTTTGTAAAGAAGGAGGTTTGAAATTAGCCTATCACAATCATGATTTTGAATTTACTAAATTTGGTTCAACCAATGGATATGAGATTTTATTAAATGAAACTGATAAAAACTTAGTTGATTTTGAAATGGATTTATATTGGGTAGTTCGCTCTGGAAATGATCCACTGCAATTATTCCAAAAATATCCCGGACGTTTCTCTATGTGGCATGTAAAAGATATGGATAAAGTTAATCCAGATTGGAATGCAGAGATAGGAACTGGAACTATAGATTTTAAATCGATTTTTGCTCAAGCTAAACTTGCTGGGATGAAACGTTTCTTTTTGGAACACGAATCAAATTACAAACCAAATCCAATAGAGTCTGCTGCAACAAGTTTTAAATACATTAGGAAAAACTTGATCTAAATAGTTTTAACGAAAAATAAATTTAAAAAAGGGATATGTTAGTATCCCTTTTTTATTACCACTTCTCTGCTCCCAATAATTTTTTTCCCAAATCACTCAATTCTGCGGTTTTATATTTACTGTAAAAATCATAAAAGTTTTCATTCTTTATTTAAAATAAAAGATACCTTCATAAAATTTAGGCCTTAATTTCTGGATTTACTCTGTTATATCAAAACTGGCGACATAAAAATTTTTGTCTGTTTCCAATTTTGAATTTTCAGTATTTGCTGGAAGACTCTTCCATTTTATTTCCGGTTGCAACAATTCTTCTTTTCCGTTTAGAGTTACTTTGACGGGCATATTAAAACCAGCTACACAATTTGTCCAGCGATACCACAGTTGATTATCCTTGAAAAAATATTCCAGTGTAGGAATTCTGGTGTCTCGTAAGTACTGATTAAAAACAGTTGATAAATCGAGTCCGACTTTTTGACTCATATAATTCTCAATTTGTTTTGTAGTTACCGTTTGGTGATAAAAAGTACTGTTCAAACCTCTTAAAATCCCTCTCCATTTTTCATCATCATTTACTAATTGGCGTATCGTGTGAATCATATTGGCGCCTTTAGGATACATATCGCCTGAACCTTCATTATTTACATCGTAATTTCCGATTATTGGTTTGTCATTTTGGATATTTTTTCTGGTTCCTCTCACGTACTCAAATCCTGCTTCTTTTCCATAATAATATTCGACAAAAAGACTTTCAGAATAGTTTGTAAAACTTTCGTGAATCCACATATCAGCAATATCTTTATATGTGATATTATTGGCAAACCACTCATGTCCAGATTCGTGAATTATAATAAAATCGAATTTTAATCCCCAACCCGTTCCGCTCAAATCACGACCCAAATAACCATTTTGAAATTTGTTTCCATAAGTTACAGAACTTTGATGTTCCATTCCTAAATATGGAGCTTCAACAAGTTTGTAACTGTCTTCATAAAAAGGATACGGCCCAAACCAGTGCTCAAAAGCCTTTAGCATCCTTGGAACATCTTGAAATTGTTTTTTGGCTTTCGCCAAATTGTCTCTCAAAACATAATACGTGCAATCCAAAATCCCTTTTTCTCCTTTATATTTTTCTGAAAATGAAACATAATCTCCTATATTTATGTTTACGCCATAATTATTAATTGGATTTGACACATACCAATTATAGGTTTTTGTCCCGTCTTTTAGTTGTTTAACACTAGTCAGACGTCCATTCGATACATTTGTCAAATTTTTAGGAACATTTACGCTAATCAGCATATTTTCCACTTCGTCATACATGTGATCTTTGTTTGGCCACCAAACACTCGCTCCTAATCCTTGACATGAAGAAGAAATAAAAGGCATACCATTATTGTCTTTTTTCCAAGTGATTCCTCCATCCCATGGCGGATTTACCGCAACTTTTGGTTTTCCTCCATAATGTATGGTTAGTTCTTTTATTGCACCTTTTGTTTGGAGAGCAAGTAATTCAATAAAAAATGCATTTCCTTCTCTTCTGTATTTTAAAGATTTTCCATCTTGAATAACTTTAAAAATTTCCATGGGATTCTGTAAATCAATTTGCATATTGTTGTATTCCTGTAATACCTGATATTTTATGGTATTCGAACCAGAAATAGTGCTGTCTGCGGGATTTACTTTAATATCAAGATGGTAGTTTTTTACATCCCACCAAGCTCTTTCTTTGGTAACACTGCCACGTATCGTATCTTGTCTAGTAAATATTTCTTCTTTTGTATCTAGAAGGCCTTGCGCATTTACACCATTAAAGATGAGAAATGAGATAAAAATAAGACTGCACTGTTTTTTCATAATGAATTTATTTTGGACAAAAATAGACTTCAAATTATAGAAATAAAATTCCTTAAATTTATTTTCCGGGATATATCTGAACATATTCTTGAAGCAATTTATTTTGTTTTCCTCTAATTTCCATAATTACCTTATTGTTTTTAAAGTCAAATTTTAATAATCCAAAATTGATATCTTTTATCACTGCTCCTTTGACATAAGGATTTTCTTCACCAGAAAAAGTAGTATAAGTATGTGTCAATCCACTCGAGGTAAAATCTATTAACGGATACGCTAATTTAGCAACATTTTTGGCAGAAAATGTAGCAATATGACGATCTCCCGATATTATAAAAGTACCTTGAGCTTTGGTGGAAATTATTAATTGCTCTAATTTTTCTATTTCATGAGGGAAATTTCCCCAGGCTTCAAAACCATGTTTATCGGATAAAAACTGAATACTGCTTACTATGACGTTAAATTGAGCATCGGAATTTCTAAGTTCTTTCTTTAGCCAATTCCATTGTGCCTTTCCCAATACTGTTCCTTCACCATATTTATTGGGTTGAAAACGCTTTTTTGAATCGGTCGCTTTTGTAAGTGCTGTTCTAAAAAAACGAGAATCCAATACAATTATTTTGACTTTATTTCCATCAACAACAATGGTTTTTGCAGTATAAATTCCGTCTCTTTTTCGTTCCGGAGCCTTTTTTGAAGTTCCTAAAAAATCTAATAATAACTGTTGACTTTTTCTTTTAAAAGGATATTCTTCCCCGCCGTCATTCACACCAAAATCGTGATCGTCCCACGTTCCTAAAACGATTTTGTCTTTAATAAATTTGAGATAATCAGAATCCTGTTTCTGAATATCATAATTATTTTTAAGAAAATGCATGTCTGATGTATCGGAATACACATTATCGCCTCCCCAAATCCAAACAGAAGGATGATTTTCATCTATCGCTGGCCAAAGTTCATTTTTAATTTTTTGGTCGTCGCAGGAACCGAAAGCAACAGTAAAATATTCATTTTGAATCGGTTTTTGAGGTTCAATTTGACTTATTTGATCAAACGATTTACAACTTATAAATCCTAAAAAACTAAAAAGAAATATTATTTTTTTCATTTGATGTAGAAATGGAAGTAATTATTTAATATTAAAATTCCAACGAAGATATAAAAAACTGTGTCGTTGTACTTTAACTAAACTTTAAATAAAAAAGCGACTATTTCTATTGAAACAATCGCTATTTTTAATTCGGCAAAAGCATTTAATGCAAATTTGTTATTTTTATTTGTTCTACCACAGCTGTGAAATCATTGGCTAAACGATTGCCATAATCTTCTAAAAGTTCTAAAACACGCTGCTGATTATCTGATTTTACAATTAATCCTGCATGATATTCCAATGGCACTTTAAAGCAAACTTCAGGATCTGAAAAAGATGATAAATTAGGGTGCTGGAATTTTGACAACGTCAGAACGATTCCGGCATACCCTTTTTTTACTTTTGGCAAAACATATTTATCCGCTTTTACTAATCCGTTTTCAATTGCTGCCCACTCCTTCCATAAATTAATATTGGAAGCTTCGGCAACCATCTCTGCTAAATGTGCTCCTCCCACGCGTGAAGATGTTTCCAGAAAATAAATCTTACCATCTTCATTACTTTTAATAAATTCAGTATGAGCGGCTCCATGTTTCAATCCAAAACCTTTCATCACTTGTTCATTTAACTTTTTTATCGCAATATCATCTTCTGAATTGTATCTAATATTTGCCGAACGGAAAACACCACCATCCTGAGAAATTTCCATTGGTGTGGATAAATATTTTGAAGTCAAACTAAAGATCACTTTACTGTCCGAAATTAAACTATCGCAATGATACACATCGCCTGGTTTAAATTGTTCCAATAAATATTTAAATCTATTATTCCCCATTTCATTAATATGAATCCACAAACTCTCTTTGTCATGTATTTTTATAATTCCTGTTACCGAAGCTTCGGAACGAGGTTTTAAAACCCATGGAGCTTCGATAGTTTCAGCAAAAGTATTAATGTCATGATCGTTAAATAACGAACAAAAAGCAGGAATGGGTATCCCACAACTTTTGGCTCTCATACGCATGGCGAGTTTATCTCTAAAATAACGTCCTGTGGTTTGTCCCATTCCGTCGATACGGAGATTTTCCCTTAAATATGTTGCTTTTTCCACGTCATAATCATCCAGAGCTACAATGGCATCAATTTTTGTGGACTTCATGAAATTCCCAACACCTAACAAAAGATGTTCTAAATTCCAATCGACGTCCTGACCTTCCATATAGAAAATCTCATCAATATGTTGATGGGGCCACGGTTTATCCTTCAGTTTTTCACTCGTCACTAAATAGACTTTGTTGCCTAACTTTTTTAAATTAATTAAAAAATCGGCACCTTTGAAATAATTTGAAATGCAAAGAAAGGTTTTACAGTTTTCCATTGTTTATAAATTTTCAATGAATTTAGTCAATAAATGAACACCAAAGGCTGTTGCGTGCTTACTTTTAGCAAATTCATCATCTCCAAATGCCACTCCTGCAACATCCAGATGTGCCCAAGATTTGTGTCCCTCAGTAAAATATTCTAAAAATTTGGCAGCACTTATGGCTCCCGCAACTGCTTTTCCGCTATAATTTTTCACATCGGCAATATCACTTTCAATATCTGATTTATATACATCCCAAAGTGGTAAAGGCCATAAACGTTCTCCAATTGCATCTCCGTTTTGTTGCAATTTCTTCGCCATTTCTTCATTATTGGTAAACAAAGCACCACATTCATAACCAAGAGTAGCCACGCTGCTTCCGGTAAGTGTAGCAATATCAACAATATATTCTGGTTTGAAATTTTTAATTAAATACGATAATCCATCTGCTAAAATAAGTCGCCCTTCAGCATCCGTATCAATAATTTCTATAGAATGCCCGCTGTAACTGTGAATTACGTCGCTTGGTAAAAATGATTTGCCATCCACTGCATTTTCAGCACAAGGAACAATTGCAGTTACTTTTACAGGTAATTGTAAATCAGCGATCAGTTGCATCGCGCCAAAAACTGCGCCACCACCTGCCATATCACATTTCATGTGAACCATTCCAGCTGTTTTTATATTTATTCCACCAGTATCAAATGTGATTCCTTTTCCAACAAGTCCAACGTGTTTCATGTGCTTAACTTCAGCTACGGGAGTGTAATTCATGATAATAAACTGTGGTTCATTTTCACTTCCTTTTCCAACTGCTAAAAATGCGCCGAGACCAACTATTTTTGAAGCTTCAGACCCGAGAACTTCTACATCAAATCCGTATTTTTCTCCCGTTTCTTTGGCCCAATTCGCTAAGTATTTCGGATTGATTGTATTTGGTGGCAAATCGACCAAATTAAAAGTACTCAATTGTGCTTTTGCAATTTTAATTCCTTTTTTGGCTGCAGCCAAATAATCATTCTCACTTACCAAAGTCAATGTGAATTCAGGATTTAAAAAAGGATGTATTTCTTTTTCAGATTTAAAATGACCCAAATTATACGTTCCCAGAAGCAAACCGGATACCATCGCTTCAATCTGTTCTTCAATACATTGTTCCGGTATAACTAAAGCAACATTCGAACTGAAATTTTCTTTTTGTTTCGATGAAATACGTCTAAAAATAGTCTTTAAAGATTTGTAATCAATTGTTTTTCCCAAACCAATAAAGACATAAGTATTGTCATTTTTTTCGGCTAAGTAGTGTGTGTCTTTTTTTCCAAAAAAAACGTTAGAAGCAATTTTCAATCCATTAAATGCAATGGGAACAATACTTTTTGAATAGGTTTCAAAAACCGGAATCAAAATTGTACCTGAAAAACTATCTAAATTTGTTACTGTTCTTGTTGTCATTTTCTTTAATTTTTAAAGCTTTTTGATTAAATTTAATGTTACTGTGTATGCTTTATTCTTAAGATTGAGTTGCTATAGATTGCGTCTCTAAGAATCTTTTGTATTAAAAAATAACCACTCAATTGCTTTAGGAAATTCATCACTCCAATATATTTCGCTGTGTTTTCCCTGCCTGTTAATACTTAAATTAATTTGGGATCTATCTTCTATAAAGTGGCTGGAAATTAAATCATCCTGAAACTTTTTGACGTGCTCAATCATCGTTTTACTTTCATCACCACCAGCATATAAATAAATTTTAGTATCGGTCGTATTTACTTTCCTTGCATCAATTTTTAACTCCGGAACCACCCAAAGTGATGGAGAAAAAATCATCAGTTTACCAAATGTTTCGGGATTCCTGAGACCACTAAAAATACTGATTAATCCGCCCATCGAACTTCCTCCTATTCCTGTGAATTCACGTTCTTTTTTGGTTCTAAAATTACTGTCTACATAAGGTTTTAGCGTATCAGTCACAAAACGGATGTATTTCTTTCCTTGTCCTTTTCCTAAAACTGTTTTTCCTACATTATATTCTTTTATACGATCTTCCTCAGCGTGTTCAACAGCAATAATTATGATTTTTCCAATTTTATACTCGGACATGACTGCCAGTTTTTTGTCAATTTCCCAGTTTCCAAATTCGGCTGTTTCATTGAATAAATTTTGGGCATCCTGCAAATACATTACCGGATAACTCTCACTAGAATTATCGTAATCATGTGGTAAAAGTGCCCAAATTTTCCTGATTTTATTAAGTTGCGGGATTTTAAATTCATCTGATATCAACTGAACTTGTGGCAAATACGATTGTTTATAAGGCAACCAGTTTTTCCTCCATCTGGCAACATGTTCATTTTGTACGCCAGTATACGCTAATGTTGAACGATTTTCGGTACGATTTCCATGACTGTCAATTTCAACTTCACTCCAATCCCCTTTTGTAAATTTATACAAAAGCACCTTAGGATAATCAAAGTCATGAGGGAATTTGTAATGATACGAACCATTTCCAATCTTTTGCATTACAAATTCTTTGTCCTGTGTGCGCCAATTATTAAAATTTCCTGAAATATAAACCGGTCGAGAATCATCTTCGTCAGTTGTCAGAATTATGTATAGTCCTGTATTAATTATGGAATCGTTTACATCTGGATTAAAGGTGGTATTATCTGTATTCATCACTTGTATTGGGGGACTTTTTATTGTAAAATAATAGTAAATATAGTGGATTGGCATTTGAAATAAAAGAAAAAAGAAAAACCCAATAGTATAATTATTTACTATTGGGTTTTATGAATTTAAATTCTCTAAAAGGAATTTCTATTTTTGACGCGTTTTTAACACTTCAACAACGTCATTCAGCTTATATCCCTTGGCTTGCAATAAAATAAGATAATGAAAAAGCAAATCAGCACTTTCGCTTAAAAACAAATCATCGTTATCATCTTTGGCCTCTATAACCACTTCAATCGCTTCCTCGCCTACTTTCTGTGCAATTTTGTTCATTCCCAATTTAAACAACGAAGCCACATAACTTTTTTCGGAATCCGCATTTTCTTTTCGAAGTTGAATAGTATCTTCTAACGCCGTCAGAAACCCATAATCGGATTTATTTTCGTCAGCCCAACACGTATCAGTTCCGTTGTGACACGTTGGTCCTTCTGGTTTTACTTGTACCAATAATGTATCATTATCGCAATCGTTTTTGATGTTAATCAAATTTAGAAAATTTCCACTTTCCTCTCCTTTTGTCCAAAGTCTCTGTTTAGTTCGACTATAAAATGTTACTTTTTTAGTGTCAACTGTTTTTTGGTATGCTTCAGCATTCATGAAACCCAACATCAAAACCGTTTTGGTTTCACTGTCTTGAATGATAGCAGGAATTAATCCGTCAGTATTTTTTGAGAAATCTATGTTCATATTTTTAGTCTAATGTATTAAAGTCAAAAAAAAATTAAATTCGTACTTCGATATTATTGTTTTTAAGCGCTTTTTTTAATGTTTTAATTTCAATTTCTTTAAAATGAAATACGCTTGCCGCCAATGCTGCATCGGCTTTTCCTACCAGAAAAGTGTCTTTAAAATGTTGAATGTTTCCTGCGCCACCAGAAGCAATTATTGGAATATTAACCAATTCAGAAAGTTTGGCCAAAGCTTCATTTGCAAACCCATTTTTAGTTCCGTCATTGTCCATTGAGGTAAACAGAATTTCGCCTGCGCCTCTTTGCTCCACTTCTTTGGCCCAATCAAATAAATTCAATTCAGTTGGTATTTTCCCTCCCATTAAATGCACAATCCATTCTCCATCTATCTGTTTGGCATCAATAGCGACAACAATACACTGGCTTCCAAATTTCTGTGCCAAATCATTAATCAATTGCGGATTTTTAACCGCTGATGAATTGATGGAAACCTTATCAGCTCCGTTTTGAAGCAATATTTCTACATCCAAAATAGAAGAAATTCCACCACCAACGGTAAAAGGAATATTAATCGTTGAAGCAACCTTCCGTACCAATTCAACCAAGGTTTTTCTTCTTTCTTCCGTCGCAGAAATATCCAGAAAGACTAATTCGTCCGCGCCTTCATCCGAATATATTTTGGCTAATTCTACCGGATCTCCTGCGTCACGTAAGTCCACAAAATTAACACCTTTTACGGTTCTTCCGTTTTTTATATCAAGACAGGGTATAATTCTTTTTGTAAGCATATCTGTTTGTTGTTAAAAGTCTTATTATTCAAATACTGGGCGTAAAAAAGTTCGTTCATAACTTAAAATACATCTTGAATCTTCTGCAATTTTGAACGTTTCGATACATTCTTGATCTTCTAAAATTAGTCTTCTGTAATTTTCATATTCGGATAAACTAGCAAACGAAAACATTGCAAATGCAACGTTATTTGCTCCTTCAGACGGCAAAAAATAACCATGATGCTGTCCACCAAAACGGTTAACTAATTTAATCCATCTTTTACCATACTCTTCAAAAATATCCAATTGAAAAGGGTCAATAATATATTTTACGTAACAAGTTATCATAATTTATGCTCTGAATTTGACTATTTACTAATTATAAACTGTTCCAATTGTTTCAACGAAATTCGTCCTTCATAAATTGCTTTTCCGATTATTGTTCCTTCACAACCTAATTCGGCTAGCCTTGGCAATTCATCAAAAGTTGAGATTCCTCCTGAAGCAATCAATTTTATGCCGTTGGATTCCCCCAAAATTTTATCGTATAATTCAAAAGAAGGTCCTTCAAGCATACCGTCTTTGGCGATATCCGTACAAATAACATATTCAATTCCTTTATTTTGATACTCTTGTATAAACGGAATTAAATCTTCATTCGAATCTTCTAACCAACCAGAAACTGCTACCTTTTCATTATTAGCATCTGCCCCCAAAATAATTTTATCCGAACCATATTGCGCAATCCATTTTTCGAATAGTTCTCTATTTTTAACGGCAATGCTTCCACCAGTAATTTGATTCGCACCACTTTCAAAAGCGATTTTTAAGTCGGAATCCGATTTTAATCCACCACCAAAATCAATTTTCAGTTTGGTTTGAGAAGCAATTTGTTCCAAAATCTTATAATTGACAATTTGGCTTGACTTCGCTCCATCTAAATCAACCAAGTGCAAATATTCGATTCCGTGTGCTTCAAATGATTTGGCCACTTCAAGCGGATTTTCATTGTATATAATTTTGGTATTGTAATCGCCTTTTGACAAGCGAACACATTTTCCGTCTATGATATCTATTGCAGGTATTATTCTCATTTATTTAAGTCTTAAAGTGTAAAAGTCAAAAGTCATAAAGACCCAACCTAATTTATAATTTTAAAAAATTACCCAAAATTTGTTCTCCAACGTCACCACTTTTCTCTGGGTGAAATTGTGTTCCGTAGAAATTATCTTTTTTAAGAGCTGATGCATACTCAACTTCATAATTAGTTGTTGCAATGGCTTCGAGACAAATTGGCACATAAAAACTATGTACTAAATACATGTATTCGTTTTCATTAATTTCTTTGAATAAAAGTGATTTCAAGTTGTAAATTTGATTCCAGCCCATTTGAGGTACTTTTACTTTTGGCGTAAATTTAATCACATCAACATCAAAAATACCCAAACCCGTTGTGTTTCCTTCCTCCGATTTGTTGCACATCAATTGCATGCCCAGACAAATCCCTAAAACGGGTTGTTTTAAAGTTGGGATTAATACATCAAGACCACTGTCAATAAGCATTTTCATCGCAAAACTAGCTTCGCCAACACCTGGAAATATCACCCGGTCCGCAGCCTTAATTTCTTTCCAATCATTACTCAAAACAGCCTCAAAACCTAATCTTTCAATAGCAAATTTTATGCTTTGAATATTTCCTACTCCGTAATTTATGATTACAATTTTCATTTCATTCAACCATTAATAAATTAAGTTTTATTTTAGAAGTAACGTCCAATAATTCATAATTTATAATTCATAATTTTTTAAAGCATTCCTTTTGTCGAAGGCAAAATCATCTTTTCCGTATCACGTTTTACTGCTACTTTTATCGCTTTTGCAAAAGCTTTAAAGATGGCTTCAATCTTGTGATGCTCATTTGTACCTTCTGCTTTGATATTAATGTTGGCTTTGGCACCATCCGAAAACGATTTGAAAAAATGAAAAAACATTTCCGTCGGCATTTTCCCAACCATCTCCCGTTTGAATTCGGTTTCCCAAACCAGCCAGTTTCTGCCTCCAAAATCAATTGCCACTTGTGCTAAACAGTCGTCCATTGGCAAACAAAAACCGTAACGTTCTATTCCTAATTTATTTCCCAATGCTTTTGCAAAAACTTCGCCCAATGCAATTGCTGTATCTTCAATCGTATGATGTTCATCCACTTCTAAATCTCCTTTTACAAGAACTTCTAAGTTCATTTGTCCGTGACGGGCGATTTGGTCGAGCATGTGGTCAAAGAAAGCAATCCCGGTTTCAATTTTACTTTTTCCGGTTCCGTCAAGGTTCAATTTGATATAAATATCCGTTTCGTTCGTATTTCTTTCGATGGAGGCGGAACGCTCCTCTAATTTCAAAAACTCATAAATTACTTTCCAATCGGTAGTTTGCAAAGCAATAACGAAGTCCAATTCTCCTCTTTTTGAAGAAATCTCATCTCCTCCCAAAGCTTCATTTGTATCAATAAAAATCGCTTTTGAACCTAAGTTTTTTGCTAATTCAACATCCGTTATTCTGTCTCCAATGACGAATGAATTTGCTAAATCATATTCCGGATTGTCAATATATTGTGTCAACATTCCAGTTGAAGGTTTGCGAGTCGGTGCATTTTGGTATGGAAAAGTTTTGTCAATAAACACTTCTTTGAAAACAACCCCTTCATTTTCAAACGATTTCATAATAAAATTATGAACTGGCCAAAAGTTGATTTCGGGATGAGAATCCGTTCCCAAACCATCTTGATTGGTAACCATTACCAATTCGAAATCCAATTCTTGAGCTATTTTAGCTAAATATTGAAAGGCGTTTGGATAAAATTCTAATTTTTCGAAACTGTCTAACTGATAATCATTTGGTTCCAAAACCATTGTTCCGTCACGGTCTATAAAAAGTATTTTCTTCATTTAATTACGATGCGCTATGCTATTTTAAATTAGCTATTTGTCTATTATTTTCTTCTTGTATGAATAATCAATTTTTTTGGGCGTGTCCCTGTGGGTCGGGCTATACGTTCCCGCTTTTTTACAGCCTCGTTCCTCTGCTCTAAAAAGAGCTCCACTGCTATCCCTCACGCTAAGCAACCACTCTCTATTTTAAATATTGAAAACATTTGCTATCCTCGGTCATCTCGACCATCTTATGTTTAGCTGTATTTTCAGTTACTTCTTCACAGTATACATTGTTTATCAACATCCCGGTTTCAAATACAAGTTGCACATAAGTTATTTTACCTGGCTCAACTTAAATTAGAAATTTTTCAGCACTTTCGCCTGGCTACTTTCTGCCACCTTTAACAAAATAATTATGCTTTCCTACAGCAACTTCATGTACGGAGTAATTTTTATTATTCAATTTGCACACAAAAGCACCATCTACAAAAGTTTTAAAAGCAACTGCTGAACCCTGAAAATCTGTAGAACGCAAAAAATAAATTTTGCCAGTTGTAACGTTGGTAGTGTCCTGCGCAGAAGCAAGCGAAGCAAAAAACAAAGTAACAATGAAGGTAAAAATTAATTTTTTCATTTTATATCAGTTCAGGTTAATTCATTTCTTTCAAAGCTACTATTAATTTCATGTTTTCTTGTGCAGTTCCAACAGTAAAACGCAAACAATTGTCACATAGCGGTTGGGTTGTACGGTTCCGAATTACAATACCTTTCGCAATCAATTCATCATACCTTTTGTTAGCATCATCCACTTTTACCAAAATAAAATTGGCTTCTGTAGGATAAATTTTTTCGACAAAGTTCACATCAAGTAATTCCTTAAGTAATTTTTCTCGTTGTGCTATTATTGATTCAATCTCAACTTTTATTTTTTCTGTATCACCTAATCGTTCGATTGCTCTTTTTTGAGTCAGTTCATTGACATTATACGGTGGTTTTATTTTGTTTAAGACCGAAATTATTTCCGCAGACGCATAACAAACTCCCAATCTAATGCCGGCCAGACCATACGCTTTTGATAATGTCTGGGTGATAATTAGGTTTGGATATTCATCTAATTCATTACTCCAGCTATCTTTCTTCGAAAAATCAATATAAGCTTCATCAATTACAACAAGACCTTTGAAGTTTTGCAAAAGATATGCGACACTTTCATCCGAAAAGGAATTCCCGCTTGGATTATTTGGCGAACACAAAAAGATAATTTTAGTTTGTTCATCGACAGCTTCTATAATTTTTTCAATTTGAGGTTGGAAATCATCCGAAAGCAAAACTTCTCGATTTTCAACTGCATTGATATTACCCAAAACGCCATACATTCCGTAAGTTGGTGGCAAAGTAATTACATTATCTTTTTTTGGTTCACAAAAAGCCCGAAATAACAAATCCAACACTTCATCGCTTCCGTTCCCTAATAAAATTTGATCCGTTTTAACAGATTTTTGTTTTACCAAAACCTCTTTTACACTCATTTGTTGCGGATCCGGATAACGGTTTACACCATTTTCAAACGGATTTTCATTGGCATCCAGAAAAATCATATCTGCAATGTCGAAATCCTTAAATTCATCACGAGCCGTAGAATACGGTTTCATTCGTTTAACGTTTTCTCTGACTAAATTATTTATATCGAAATTATTTTCCATCTTGAATCGCTTTTAATCGTAATGTAACTGCATTTTTGTGTGCTTGCAGTCCTTCCGCTTCTGCCATGATTTCAATAGCTTTACCTATATTTTGTATTCCTTTTTCAGTTATTTTTTGAAAAGTCATCGTTTTAGTAAAACTATCCAAATTTACACCGCTATAATTCTTGGCGTAACCGTTTGTAGGCAGAGTATGATTCGTTCCTGAAGCATAATCACCGGCACTTTCAGGGGTATAATTTCCTATGAATACAGAACCCGCATTTTGAACACCATTGCTGTAAAAATCATCAAATTCTGAACAAATAATAAAGTGTTCCGGTCCGTATTCGTTGATTAAATCCAAAGCAATTTTATCATTTTCGACAAAAATTAATTTAGAATTGGCAATCGCTTTTTCAGCAATGGCTTTTCTTGGCAATGTTTCCATTTGGATTTGGATTTCAGCCTCGACAGCATCAATTAATTTTTTGGAAGTAGAAACTAAAATTACCTGACTGTCTGCTCCATGTTCAGCCTGTGACAATAAATCCGAAGCTACAAACGCCGGAATTGCAGTATCGTCAGCAATAATTAATAATTCTGATGGACCTGCCGGCATATCGATTGCTACGCCAAATTGTGTTGCTAATTGTTTAGCCACGGTCACAAATTGATTTCCCGGTCCAAAAATTTTATACACTTTCGGAATTGTTTCTGTCCCAAAAGTCATTCCGGCAATAGCCTGAATTCCTCCCACTTTTAATATTTTAGTCACACCACACAAATCTGCAGCATACAAAATAGCTGGATTTATATTTCCGTTTTTATCCGGTGGCGAACACAAAACAATTTCATTACAGCCAGCAATTTCCGCAGGAACAGCCAACATCAAAACTGTGGAGAATAAAGGTGCAGTTCCTCCCGGAATATACAATCCTATCTTTTGAATTGGTCTTTTTTCCTGCCAGCACTTTACTCCTTCGATTGTTTCTACAGTTACTCTTTCTGTTTTTTGAGCAATATGGAATTTTTTAATATTTGATTTTGCGAGAGCAATCGCTTCTTTTAAGTCGGTAGAAATTGATGCGATTGCTTGGTCAATTTCAGCTTTAGTAACTTCAATAGAATCGATTTTGGCACCATCAAAAAGTGATGTATATTTCGCGACAGCTGTGTCTCCTTTCTTTTGAACTTCATTAAAGATTTCTTTTACAGTAGCTTCAATGTCATCCACAGTTTTAGTAGGTCGCTCTAAAATTGAGGACCACGTTTCTGGTTTTGGATTGTATATTTTATTCATTTATAATTTTATTCAAAGATTAAATAATAGAATTATTACGTTTTTAAACTCATAATTCATAACTTATAATTTAAAATTCTTAAAGCACCATTTTCTCAATTGGACAAATTAAAATCCCTTCGGCTCCAGCTTCTTTCAATTGATCAATCACATCCCAAAAACTATCCTTGTCGATAACAGAGTGAACGCTACTCCATCCCTCTTGTGCCAAAGGCAAAACGGTTAAACTTCTTAATACCGGAAGAATTTTTCCAACAGCATCAATTTTGTCATTTGGAACATTCATCAGGATATACTTCGATTTTCGTGCTCTTAAAACGGATTCGATTCTGAATTTTAACGTATCAATTATTTTTTGGGATTCAGGACTTACTTTTGGAGAAACAGCCAAAACCGCTTCACTTTTAAAAATAACTTCAACTTCTTTTAGATTATTTTTAAACAAAGTACTTCCGCTCGAAACAATATCAACAATAGCATCGGCCAAACCTATATTTGGAGCAATTTCAACCGAACCTGATATCTGGTGTATATCGACTGTCACCCCTTTAGAACTAAAAAAATCTAGCACTGTTTTAGGATAAGAAGTTGCAATACGCATACCGTCTAAATCTTGAACGGATTTGTAATTAAATGCTTTTGGTACAGCAACGGAAACTTTACATTTTGAAAAACCTAATTTTTGAATTACTTCAATACTGTTTCCTTTTTCAACTAATAAATTATCGCCAACAATCGCAATATCTACAACTCCATCTATCAAATATTGAGGAATATCTGAATTTCTTAAATATAAAACCTCTAAAGGAAAATTTGACGCTTCGGCTTTTAATTGGTCGATACCGTTATCTATTGAAATACCAGCATCTTTTAGAATTTGAATGCTGTCTTCGTTTAAACGTCCTGATTTTTGAATTGCAATTTTTAATGTACTCATTTTGTTTTGTTTTTTTTTTTGTTTAGAATATTTTGATTGAGTACAAATGATGGGTAATAAAAAACCCGTTTGATGTACTCAAACGGGTTTTTAGAATATGATGATTTACACACATATCATTAACACATCGCTTGAGAGCAATAATGAAAATGATGATGGTGCAATTGATTTGTAAACATTTTTGGATGATATATTTTAATTCTTTTGCAAATATAAGAGATAAATTATTTACAAAGCAATTTTTATTTTAACATTAATACTAATTTTTGTTAAATTAATATTATTTGTCTTCTTTATCATATATTTTTTCAGCAGATGGATTCCCATTTGCCGGAGCCGAAACAGCATTATTTTCTCTAATTTCAGTATGACGAATTTCTCCTCCCGAAGTCCCAACATTTATAGCCATAATTCCACCTATCAATGCTAAAACAAGCGTAATAAATGAAAATATTTTGGCCGGTCGGAACTTTTTTACAGAGGCTACTAATGAAATTAAAGCAAAACTTCCGGTTACGTAAAGTACTAAAGCAAATTTCTCTGCTAATTCTTCATGTTCATGGATGATTGCTTTGCCTATATTTGGAAAATCTTCCACCATTTCCTCTGCTCCCTCGCCAGTTCCCATACTGAATGCACCAAAAATAGCTGCTACAATAAATAGAATGTAAGCAGTATTTTTTACGGAATTGTTATTTAAAAATATTCCTGTAATTAAAATTCCAATTCCAAAAAAGGTTCCGATAATTGGAAAATGGTTTACGACCATGTGTAAATGAGCATCATTCATAATTTTTTTATTTAAAGTTTAATATGTTCTCGTACATTAATTATTTTATCCCGCTAATGAAACCCCGATTACGGAACCTATTCCATAAGTTACAGCTGCGGCGACTAATCCAAAAGAAACTTGTCTAAATCCGGAAAATAAAACGCTTTTTCCGGTCAATAATGTTATTGCGGCGCCAATACCAAAAAGCCCAACCACACTACTTCCGACACTTAATAAAATGGCATTTTTTCCATCTAAAAACATAAATGGATACAATGGAATAATCGCTCCAATAGCAAAAAGTACGAATGAAGCTATTGCCGCTTCCCAGGCCGAACCACCTAATTCTTCTTTGTCTATTCCCAATTCTTCTGTGATAATAGCATCAATTGCCGTTTGAGGATTTTCAAAGGCTTTGTCAGCTAATTTCTGTGCTTCGACAGCATTCATTCCTTTGGCTTGATACAGCAATACCAATTCTTTTTTCTCTTCTTCGGGTGAAGCTTCTAATTCTTCGGTTTCCAACTCAATTTGACGCTGGTTTAATTCTCTCGAACTTTGCACCGAAAGCCATTCGCCCAAAGCCATTGAAATTGCTCCTGCCAAAAGTCCTGCAATTCCTGTTAACAATATCGTATCATTAGAAACGGCTGCTCCGGCAACGCCCATTACTAAACTCAAATTCGAAACCAATCCGTCATTAGAACCTAAAACGGCAGCTCGCAACGCGTTTCCGCCCACTGATTTGTGTCTGCTTTCAAATTTTGACAAAAACCCGCCGGAAACATTCAAGGCGGCATTATTGTTTACGGCTTCAATAATATTTAGATGATTGTGCTCAAAACCTGTTGGTTTTTCCCCGCTTTTGATTTTATTCTTGATTGAATTTACCGCAAACTGCTTTTCTATACTCGCAAGGTTACTAATAATAGAAGTATATCCAAAGATTTTGCCCAACTTCAATTGAAATTTTGCTCTTGTAGAAGGCAAAGGCATTGTGTAATTTGGCTCCAGAGTCAAAACTTTATCAAACATATGTTTCGCATGTCCTTTTTCGATTTCACTCAGACTACGCAATACTCGTGTCAGCGTATCGTCGGACTGAATGGCAGCAATACTATCATACAAAAAGGCAGTATCAACTTCTGTTTGCAATTGATCTTTTAATTTATTCAGGTCCATTTTATTTACTGTTTATTAATTAGCCAAATCGAAAACATCCTTTGTTAAAATCCTTGAAAAAGCATTAATGATTGTACTCGGAAGTATTTCGACGAAATTTTCAGATTTTTCGCCTGCCGTAACGCTTACTTTCTTGAATGAATATCCATTTTTTTTATTATCCAATAAAAGTACGAAATTTTTGTTATTTTCAGTTATTATTGCTTCAGAAGGAATCGCCAAACCTTTCTTGGAATTGATGATAATTTCAGCCTCAACAAACATTTCTGTTGATAACTTTTGCTGTATCGCATCGTCTAAATGTCCATGAACATTAATCGTTCTGTCATTTCCTTCAATTGATTTTCCAACCAAATGTACTTCCGCATTAAAAACATCTTTCGTTGCTTCAGGGACTTTAAAATGAATCTTCTGTCCTATTTTAATATTTAAAATATTTTTTGTAAAAACAGCTAATTCTAAATGTAAATGATCCGTATCAACAATTTCTAAAATAACATCCGAAGCCGCCAAATACATTCCGACATTGGCATTCATAATTACAATATCTATCACTATTGGAGAAAAAATAGTGATTGTTGAAGTAAGATTTCCTCTCTCCACATTTCTCGGATTAATATTCAAAAGCACTAATTTGGCTCATTTCACTTCATATAAACTTAAAATTACGGTGGTTCCGCTATGTGCCTGACTGGTAATTGCAATATCAATGTTGAGCAAGGAGCACAATCTTTTTACGATAGACAATCCTAATCCTGTTCCTTTAATTTCTGGATGATTACTGGATTTTGAACGATAAAACTGGTTGAATATTTTTTCTAAGTCCTCAGCTGGTATTCCAATTCCGGAATCAGTGATCTGACATTCAATTTTAGAACCGATAGATTTTATGGTGACAGCCAAATTTCCGTTTTGATTTGAATATTTTAATGCATTTGATATTAGATTATTAATTACTATCGAAAACAAATAATTGTCGGTTTCCAAGTAATAATCTTTAAGGAATTCAGTCGAAACACTGATGTTTTTTGATTGTATCACTGTAGAATATCGAGCAATTGTATCTAAAAATAATGCATTCAAATATACTTTCTCCGTTTTTAAGGTTTGCTTTTGGTTTTCAAATCGAGCCAATAAAAGCAATTGATCCACTAAATGATTTAAGCGATTGACTTCTGTAACACAAAAATTAATTTTTTCTTCATATTCAGCGTGGTTTCTGGGTTTACGAATCAAAACTTCTAAAGTTCCTTTGATCACCGTTAATGGCGTTCTTAATTCATGAGAAGCATCTGAAGTAAACTGCTTTTCTCGTTCAACGGCAGTTTCTATTCGGTCTAATAAATTGTTGATGGTTTGCGATAAAATAAACAATTCGTCACGGTTTTGCGGTAACGGAATTCGGGACCTCAGATTATCTTTGGTAATAATGTTAGAAGTCGTGATAATGGTACTAATTGGTTTTATGCTTCTTCCAGCGATAAATCGAGCGATAAAAAACAGCAAAATAAGTATTACGGGATAGGAAATAATCAACACTTCAAATATATTATCAAGTACCCTCGTAACATCTTCCAGTGACATGGCAATTATTATGTAGCCAATAATTTTTGTTTTTTTATAAATTGGAACCTGAATTTGACGAATCGCGTTGTCGACTAATTTGGTATCAAAGATTTTATTATCAGCATTCTCTTTGTCAAAAGTTAAAGTAGATTGTTTAAGATTGGGCGATTTTTCAATCACATTGCTATTTTGATCTATAAATTGAATAAACACCGGATTTACGTCCAGCGTATTGTGCTCGCGTTCCATCCATTCCTGTTCATGAATCAAATGAAAACTGTTGCCTACAAATTCAATTTCATTGAAATGTTTTTCAGCTTCACTAGTAATGTCGTTATTGACATGGCTGTAAACACTAAATTTAACAATAGAAAAGATGATAAAAAAAACCACAAAAATCAATAAAGCTGTGGTAACAATATAATTGAAAGCAATTCTATTTTTAAAGGAAAGTTGTTGCATCTTAATCTATTCATTAGCGATATAACCTACACCGCGAACTGTTTTTATGTAGTCTTGTTCAATTTTTAAATTTAATTTTTTACGAATTGCATTCATAAAAACATCAATTACACCAGTGTCATATTCAAAATGAATGTCCCAAACATCTTCTATAATCTGAGTCCTGGTGCAAACTTTACCTTTGTTTTTTACCAAATAAGTCAACAGTTCAAATTCACGTTGGGTCAATGCCACTTGAATTTCATTTACTAAAACACGATGTTGCGCCGTGTCAATTTTGATGGTGCCAAGAGTCAGCACTTCGTCGACATTTTGGTTTCTGAAATGAATTTTGATGCGTTCCACTAATTCATCAAAACTAAAGGGCTTCTTGATATAATCATTCGCACCTGCTTTCAAACCTTCAATTGTTTCCTGAACGGTATCTTTTGCAGTTAAAAAAATGATCGGAGTCGTTGTGTTTTTTAATCGAATGGATTTACAAAGTTCTAATCCGGTGATTTTTGGCAACATCCAATCCAATAAAATTAGATCAAAATTATGTTTTTGAGTCAACTCAAATCCTTTTAAACCATCAGAAGCACTCGTGATTGTATACCCTTCTTCTTCTAATCCTTGTTGCAGAAATTGAATAATTCCTGCTTCATCTTCTACAATTAGTATGTGCATTTTTATCGTTTTTGTAAATTTAGGTTTTATTGCATTACAAATTTGAAAGCAATTGTAGCAATATTTGCATTCAGATTATCGCTTCGTTTGTAATGATTGAATCTAAAATCAATATTTTTCAACCCAAATTTCCAAATTTTACCCGCAGTAAAAATATCGGTGTAATTTACACCAAAACCATATTGATTCGCATCAAATGTTGCTAAATCAGCATCAGAAGTGTAAAACTTTTCTGTTGACAAATGCGTTTCATAAGGCGCAAAATATTTTGAAGCCATTTGTGTGTAATAGCGATACATAGGAAAAACAGTAAACTTATCCGATACTTTCACAGGAAGCTCAAAACTGGCGGTATGCGATTGAATGTCCCAGTTATCAGAATAAAAACGATAATAGGTTCGTAATATAAATCGGTCACTGAAGTAATAGTTCAAACGCGCTCCCACCGGAATTTTAAAACGAGAATCGGGTAATCTTTCGATATCGTCCGCTAGTTTGTAGACTCCGGCGTTGCTTGTACTTTCGTAATTGCTAATATATTCCGGCTGTCCAATGTAAAAATTGGCTTTGTCAGCAAAATAAATTCGGTGATAAGGAGACGATAATAATCCTTGCTGCTGCAATACATCAAAAAAAACGGAAACTTGTAATTTCTTGGTTAAAACCTGAGAAAGCCCTAGCGAAGCTGAGAAAGAATTTCGGTTAACCGCATTTACTGTTTGAAAGGCTGAGGGCAAATAATTTGTTGTGGATTCACCGTTTTGATCCAAAACCGATATCCCGCTAAAATAGCCTTGATTTAAAAAATTAGAACCATATTTTGAATATTCGTGCAATTCAGTGGGATAAATAGGTCTCCACTGGTCCAAATATGCATTTACTTTCAAGCTCAGTTCCGTGTTTTTTTCATTGAAGAGACTTGCAATTCCTCCACCAAAACCAACAGAAGTATAATCGTATTCATTCGAAAAAGAAACATCTGCATTCCATATAAAATTTCTAGAGTCGCTGCTGTGACTGTAATTAGCCGTAACAGAAACCAATTGATCACTTTTTGAAGCACCGGATGACGCTTGCCAAGGCGTTCCATAAGGTCCGGAGGCCACTGCTTTATTTCCTGTTATTTTACCATTATCACCCTTTTCTGCGCCGCCAGAAGCGCCAGTGGAATTAAATGGATTTATGTTACTGGAAGAAGCTGATGAATAGGCCGATATTCCTAAATCAATAGTCAAAACATCATCATCATTCAAAGGCATTGCCACGACAATATTAGAGGCTACATCGGTAAGTTTCTCCGAACCAATTCCACCAGAAACGGCTGATTTTGATCCGTCTTGATTGTAATAACTGGCTAAAAAGTCAACTTCCGTACTTTCTAATACCCTTTTTTTGAAAACCGGTTCTTTACTATTTTCCTGAGAAAAAGCAGTTGCCGTAATTAAGATAAAAAGAGATAAAATTTTTATTTTCATTTTTTACTGGATTGAAATTTACAATCTGGAATAATTTATTTGACTAATTGCAACCACAACCACCTCCCGATTTACCACCATTGGCTCCTGCAGCAGCTTCACGATATATTTGAAAAGACGTTTCATACCGTTCCGCTGTTCGTGCTGAAAGCTTCATGTCAGGATCATTTATTTTCTCTTTTTCATATTCTTTGACGGAACTGCACGATTGTAAAACGAGTAGTGTAAAAAAAACAAAGGCTATTTTCTGTTTCATGACTGTAGTTTTTAATTAATTATATTTTTTGATGTCAATTCCATTTGAAGAATGGATTTTGCCTTTATCATCAACAATAATGCATTCTAGGCCTTTAATTTGATTGACAAGATCCAACCCTACTTCTACTCCAAGCACAAAAATTCCCGTTGCCATAGCATCCGCGATTTCTGTCTTTTTGGCAAAAACGGAGACACTGACAATGCCACTTGCCGGGTAACCTGTTCTGGGATCAATAATGTGAGAATAGCGGATCCCGTTGAAATTAACATATTTTTCATAACTCCCTGAAGTTTCCACGGAGCCATCTTCTATCGGAAAAGTGGCGAAAATTTTATTTTTATTCAAAGGGTTTACAATTCCTACAGTCCAAGGTTTTCCATCAGGTTGTTTTCCCCAAACATTAATATCGCCTGAAACATTTATAATCCCTGAAAGACACCCTTTCGAAAACAATAGATCTTTGACTTTATCAGCAATATAACCTTGTCCAATACCGCCCAAACCTAATTTCATTCCTTCTAATTTAAGAAAAACAGTTTGTTCTTTTGGGTTTAGAATTATGTTTTTGTATCCAATTTTTGCCACAGATTCCTTTACGGCTTCTTCGGTTGGCATTACTTTCATGGAACCATCAAACTTCCATATTTTGTCCATCGAAGCATACGAAATATCAAATGCGCCATTGGTTATTTGCGAGATTTTTATAGATCTTTCGACCAATTCAAAAACTTCGATATCGACTTTTACAGGTTTTATTCCTGCATTGCGGTTAATTTCTGAAATTTGTGTTGTTGGAATCCAATCGGAAATTAAATGCTCAATTCGTTTTACTTCGGCAACCGCTAAATCAATAAATTCGTTGGCTTTTATAGAGTCATTTGCAACAGCAGTAACCTCAAAAGGACTTCCTAACATCATTAGCTTTCTTTTGTGCGTAATTTGAGAAGTTGCTAATACCGTTGTGAATAAAAAACCTATGAAGAGTATTTTTTTCATAATTTCTCAAAGGAATGAATGATTTGTATGTATTCTTGCGGAGTTATGTTTTTGTAACCAGTAATTCCTAATATACTTCCTGTTTTATCCAGCAACAGCACTAAAGGAAAATTTCCTGATTTGTTGTATTGTTCTGCTAATTTTTTATTGCTCGCAGTCAATTCAGCGGATAACATATTTGCTTTTTTCTTGGGAAAATCAGCCTTATAAAGCACCCACTTCTGTTTTGATTCTTTTTTAAAATCTTCTGATTTCCAAATCGTATTTTCTAATTTAATGCAAGGTGCACACCAGTCTGATCCTGAAAACACAAGTAGAATGTTTTTGTTTTCTAAAATTGACTGTGCTTTTGCCTCTTCAAAATTCGTCTCCCAATTTTGAGAGTAGCTTAATGTTCCTATGAAAAGAAACAAAATCATTATATTTTTTTTCATTGTGAAATCCTTTTAAAATGTGAAGTAAACTTATTCATTTTATTCTAAAAAAAACCTCACTAAATTTGATTTTAAGCTAATATTAATTTTGATAAAATATTAAGCAGTTCTTAAAAAATAACAATAAAAATTATGTATACTTTTGTTTTTAAATTTATCATTATGAAATTGTTGCAAAAAGCCAATCCATTTTATTATTTACTACTGTTTTACATTAGTGTAAGTTTTATTGTCAGAGTTATACTTTTCTTTCATCCCATAACACAAACATCATTTATATGGGTGGATACGCTTTCCCTATTTGTCTTAGGGTTGATTTCTGATATTTTTATTTTTATTTTAGTCAGTGGATTTTTGTGGTTGTATCTTATTTTCATATCCAATGCAAAATATTACAAACCCTACGGATATCTAATTTTTGGATTATTAATAGCCTTGATACTTTACGTTTCATTTGGAAACACGATACTCAACGAATATGGTAGTGCTTTACCAAAAATTGTAACTGTCTTTATTTCGATAAAAACAATATTGTTTGGACTGTTACTTTTCTTACCAAAATATAGAAACCAAATCAGACTTTGGTTATTTTCCTTCGTCATTTTCCTTTACGTAATTTTAATTCTGCAAAACGCAATCAGCGAGTATTTCTTTTGGAATGAATTTGGGGTGAGATATAATTTTATCGCAGTAAATTATTTGGTTTATACTAATGAAGTTATCGGAAATATCATGGAATCTTATCCTGTTATTCCGTTGTTTTCAGCGCTATTTATTATTGCAGGAATTGTAACTTATTTTATTGTAAAAAAATCAAAAAATTATATTGAAAGTATTCCTGTTTTTGTACAAAAAATCAAAATTTCCGGAATTTACCTGCTGCTTTTCGGATTATCATTATTAGCAATTCCCGCTTTATCTTTCAAAGAAAATTCTCAAAATATATTTGCCAATGAATTACAGGCCAACGGTTTGTATAAATTTTATGTAGCATTTATGAAAAGCGAATTGGATTATTTTAAATTTTATAAAACAGTTCCAAATAATCAAGCTTTTGCTCAATTACAAAAACAAATTCCTAATATTTCAGGAGAAACAACTTTAAGAGAAATAAAAAATGAAGCTGCCGAAAATCACAAAAATGTGGTTCTGATTACTATTGAAAGCTACAGTGCGGAGTTTATGAAAATGTATGGCAACGAGAAAAATATCACGCCATTTCTTGACAGTTTAGCAACCAAAAGTTTAGTTTTTACAAACCTATATGCCGTTGGAAACAGAACGGTTCGCGGTCTTGAAGCCGTTACTTTATGCTTTCCTCCTACAGCTGGTGAAAGTGTGGTAAAACGAGAAGACAATAAAAACAAATTTTCTACCGGAGGCATCTTTAAACAAAAAGGTTATGCTGTAAAATTCATGTACGGCGGCGATTCCTTTTTTGATAATATGGGAGATTTCTTTTCAGGAAATGGATATGAAATTGTAGATAAAAAAACATTTGAACCCAATGAAATAACTTTCGCTAATATTTGGGGTGTATGTGATGAGGATATGTACAACAAAGCCGTTGAGGAAATGAATACAGAAGCAACAGCAAATAAGCCGTTCTTCAACCACATTATGACTGTGAGCAATCACAGACCATTTACGTATCCAAATGGAAAAATTGACATTCCCGGAGATGCAAAATCACGTGATGGCGGTGTAAAGTATACAGATTATGCGATGAAAAAGTTCTTTGAAATGGCCAAAAAACAGCCTTGGTTTACCAATACCGTTTTTGTAATTCTTGCTGATCATTGTGCTTCCAGTGCAGGAAAAACAGAACTTCCTGCTGATAAATATAGAATTCCGGCAATAATTTATAGTCCAGGTTTTGTTGAACCAAGAAAATACACCAATCTGATGTCGCAAATTGATGTAATGCCAACTCTATTCGGTTTGTTAAATTTTGATTATCAAAGTAAATTTTATGGACAGGATGTTCTAAAACAAGACTATAAACCACGAGCTTTGATTGCCACATACCAGGATTTAGGATTGATAAAAGACAATGTTTTGACGATTATCTCCCCAAAACAAACCGTAAAACAATTTCAATTGACTTTAAAACCCAACCAAAAAGTAGCTCCTGATTTTCAAATATTTTATGATCAAATACCGCTTAAAAAAGAAAGAGCTGATTTAGTTAACGAAACCATTTCTTACTATCAAACGGCATCGGATATATTGAAGAAAAAGAATTATCAAAAAATTAATTAGCATAAAAAAACGGGTGAAATCAATGTCTCACCCGTTTTCTAATTGAAAATATAATGTTATTCTTTTTCGTTTGTCAAACCAAAGAGGTTTCCTTTTTCAAAAGTTTTTAAATCCTTTTTTAAAGTTTTACTATTGCGCTTAGTCAGTTCAGTAGCATCAAGATTACTTAAATCCGGTTTTCCCGCATTTACCCATGCTGTGTACCAAAAACTTGCAGTGGCACTAATGGCTTTTTTCATTTGTTGTTCGACCATTCCATTCAAATCCGTGTGTAATTTAGCAGCATATTCATCAGAATATAACGTTCCGCCGTATTTGTTTTTCACCACATTTCCAGCTGCATCCGTTACATACATTTTGTTTTCAGCAGTTGCAGTTCTTAATTTTTTATCAGTATCCAATAAAGGCTTTACTAAACTGTGGGTGTCAAAAATGATATCCCAAGTTGCTTTCTCTACATTCTCTAAATATTTTCCTTGCGGTACATTAAGCTTATAATCTTTGGCAAACAATTCCGGCAAACGACTTTCCCACAAAGAATGAATTCCTTTTTGATTGGTATTTTGTCCGTCATGATTGTCCGAAGTATGCAATGGCATGTGCGCATCAGCAATGTAATGTCCTAAATCAGCTGCGATGAATAATATTTCATTCTTTCTTTTATCCTTGAAAGCTTTAGTCAATTTGACCATCATATCCTGAATGTACCAAGGTAAAATTCCGTTTTTCGTCAAAAATTTCTCCTCATATTTAAGGTTCGCTTCTTCCATTGTTTTGGGAAAAGTTTCCACTGCACCAAAATTCTCCATATCAAAATAATGACGTGGCGGCTCCGCTTTATCATTCAAAACATTTCTTCTCAAATCCGGAACGGTAGATCCTTGCGTGATAAAATCAATGTGATTGTAAAAAAATGCTTGTAATGGTTTTGGAAGTGCCATTACTGCCGCTCTATTGATTCGTTCATGACCAATAACGCCCCATGACAAAAGAAAAATAGCAACTCCAAGAACAGATAAAGTAATAAGTGTAGGTCTAATTTTAAAATTTTTCATTAAATTTATTTTTTTGAAGTACAAATGTATTTCTTTAAATCGTTATTAAAAAAAATTGGGTTTAAGATTCTGTTAATTAAAAAAGAAAACTACATATATGTTTCGACATCAAGGGAAAAACAGAACTTTTATTCACAATCTTCGTTTGGCCACTTTATTATCTTTTGTTGCCGGAATTGTAAATGTTACGGGTGTTTTGTCTATTCAAACATTAACTACCAATGTTACGGGACATTTCGCCTATTTTGCGGAAGAATTCATGAAACGGGATTATACAGCCGCCATTACCTTTTTTGTATTCACTATTTTCTTTTTGTTTGGTGCTTTTATTTCTAATTTTTTAGCGGAATTAATTTCCAAAAAACACCCTAATTTATCGCACGTCATTCCTATTGCATTGGAAATGCTTGTTTTAATTGGTGTTGCAATCTTTGGAACACAATCCGATTTATCTAGCATTGATGGAAAATGGATTGCTTTTTCGATGCTTTTTGCTATGGGAATACAAAACTCTTTGGTAACCAAAATTTCTCAATCAACGGTCCGAACAACCCATTTAACTGGGCTTTTTACCGATTTAGGTATTGAATTATCTCAATTGTTTTTCTATAAAAAACCCGAAGAAAAGAAAAAATTAAAAACCAGTATCTATCTGAGATTATCCATTATTTTATTCTTTTTTATCGGCTGTTTTGCAGGTGGTTTTCTTTATGATTTATTGAAAATGAAAACACTTTTTGTGGCCGCCACTTTTCTATTGTTTGCCCTTTTGTATGATTATCTCCGACTTCAATTTCATGTTATAAAGCGAAAAACCTTTCATCATAAAACTATTTAAGATAAATAATTGAGATCAAAGTTGCGATTGCTATAAATGTCCACAGCAATATTCCTTGCGAGAGCGGTTTAAATCCTACCGATTTTAGAACAGTTCTATTTAATCCCGCTCCAATTAGGAACAAAGTTACTGTCAGACCTATTTTAGCAACTGAAACCAAATGCGGTCCAAAATTACTTATTTGTGGCAAATACGTATTGGCAATCATAGCCACAATAAAAAATCCAATAAAATAAGGGATTTTTATTTTTCCCGATTTATTTTTGAAAAAAAATGCAGTAATTAATGCCACAGGAATAATCCACAAAGCACGTGCTAATTTTACTGTAGTGGCTATCTGCAATGCTTCAGGACCAAATTTACTGGCTGCTCCTACCACAGAACTGGTATCATGAATGGCAATGGCGCACCATAATCCAAACTCTTTTTGTGATAAATCCAACCAATGACCCACGGCAGGAAATAAAAAAAGTGCAACCGAATTCAGAATGAATATCACTCCTAAAGCAACTGAGGTTTGTTTTTCATTGGATTTGATAATAGGAGCAATCGCTGCAATGGCACTTCCACCGCAAATTGCAGTGCCACAAGAAATCAAATGCGTTGTTTTCTTTTCGGTTTTAAACCATTTACCAAGAAAAGTTCCTAAAATCAAAGTACTAAAAATAGAAAGTACCGTAAATAAGAAGCCTTCTTTTCCTGCAGCAACAGCACTGTGAACATTCATTCCAAATCCTAAACCAACTACTGAAAATTGCAATAAGTAATTTGTGGCTTTATGATTCAATTCTAAAAATGGATGTCCAAAAAGATTGGCGACAATTAATCCCAATACTAAAGCAATTGGCGGGGAAATAAAAATTGTGGTACAAAACATCAGCAACACAACAAAAATAAGTTGCTGCAATGTGGCATTTACTTTAAAAAAAATAAAAGATTCTTTTTGAATTACTTTTTGATGCGTTTCCAATGTAAAGTTGTTGAATTATTACATCACAAAGGTGAAAAGATAAATCTATTTATGCCAATCGTAAATTATGATCTGCTATAACTTTAAATTATAATGATTGTAAATATTCTGGATGAACAAATCCGATAGAGAATCCGTTTTTCCTTGTAACGTAATGATATAAAAGAAACGTTCTATAATTAGGTCTTTTATGTCAAGTATGGCCAATTCATTGTTTGCAAGTTCTTTTCTTACCGCATGAATGGATATAAAAGCCACACAATCAGAGTTCATCAAATAGGATTTTATGCTTTCGGTACTACCTAATTGCATTTCGATTTGTAGTTCTGATAGTTTAATTTTAAATGGTTTCAACGCATGTTCAATTACTTCAAGTGTTCCTGAACCTTGTTCCCGCATTAAAAAACGCATCCTTTTAAGATCATTTTGAGTCACTTCTTCAATACTAACTAATTGATTGGAACTCTTACAGACTAAAACCAATTCGTCTTTTAAAAACTCCGTATATTTAATGGATTTATTTTTTGATTGCCCTTCTACAATACCTATTTCAATCTCCTGTTTTAACAAAGCATTTTCTATTTGTTCCGTGTTTCCATTTAGTAAATTCACTTTTACATCTTGTAATTTTTTATGGAAACGAGCTAAAAGTGGCGGAATTATATACTGTGAAATAGTTGTACTGGCTCCTAATCGCAACAATCCTGCACGTTGATTAATCAGCGTGCTCATATCAAAATCTATTTCGCGGTAAACTTCAAAAATGTTTTTGGTGTGCTTTAATAAAACTTCACCAGCAGTAGTCAGTGTGGTTTTAGAACCATTTCTATCAAATAATTTAATTTTATATTGCTCCTCTAATTCCTGAATGTGTTTTGAAATCGCGGGTTGCGTGATAAACAATTCGGTTGCAGCTTTAGTAAAACTCAAACGATTGGCAACGGTATAAAACACTTTCAGTCTAAAATCCATATTATTCAAATGTATTACAGTAATCCGTTGTATTTTCGAACAAACCATTCAGTTGCCAGCAAAATTAAAATTAAAACCAATAACCAAATCCAATCAATTAAAGGCGTTTTAGTAACACTATTCTTTTGTACTGCTCTATATTCGTCGTTTTCCAAAAGCGTTTTAATCAATGCATCGACTTGATCGGGAAAAAATACTTTTCCTTGTGTTTGCGTGGCCAATTGTGTTAATTTTTCGACATCGGGATTGACAAATTGCTTTTCGATATCAAAATCAAGAATTTCAAAACTACTGGAATAGGTAGTTTTAGAATTCAATTCTTTTACAGTAAACGCATAAGAACCGGCTTTTAATCCGTCAAGATTGACTTTAAAGGAATTATTATCTTTTAGTAAATCGTAATTTTTTGTTTGCCTGGTTTTGGTATTTGTTACCGCAATAGTCAAACGGGCTTTTTCATCAAACTCATAATTTTTATTGAAAAATTGCGCAGTTATTTCAATGGTTTCACCGGAATTATAAAAACTTTCATGCTCAACAACCAGTGATTTTTTAGAATTATTCGAAGCTAAAAATTGAATAATCTTATCGATTAAAATATCATATTTTTCAAAAGATTGATTGTTGACATGCGTTTGCAAACGCCATTTCCAACTATTTTCTCCCAAAAGATAAGCGTCTCGCCTGCCTTGATTTTCTGTAAAAGCCAATAAAGGTGAATTAGTATCTATATTTCTAATTTTGGACGAAAGCAAAACAGACACCGCTCCTTTTGTAGTTACGTTTCCAAAAGCGTTTTGCAAAGGCGGTAAATTTTCAAACCCGATATTGTCAGCTGCAAACAAATTAAACTGCGCATTAAAAACTGACAAATAATCTTCTTTTTGTCCACTCATTTTAAAGCTCAAATTATTCTGTTGCTGATTCAGAAAATTGAAATCGGTGTTGTTACCAGTAATAATAAACGTATTGATTCCCGCACCTTTATTATTCTCAAAAATGGTTTTGAATTCAGTTGTTGGCTGGTATAAAATTAAAACATTAAAATCCTGCAATGCTTTGACTTCATCTGGTTTAACGATTGTTACTTTACGCTGTACATTGGATTCAATCGCTCTTTTTAGCGCACCTAAATCAGGATGATTTATGGCTGAAATTATGACAATATTTGTTTTTTGGTCAATAACTTCAACCGCAAAATTCTTGGTGTTATTATACGTGTTTTTTTCCTTTTCTTTTGATGTGATAGTAGCTTTAAAAACCTGTAATCCTATTTTATCAGCCGGTAAAAGAACACTTACTTTTGCCGTTTTTTTGGAGGGAGAAAAGGTAATCGATTGTTTACTAAATACCGACTTGCCTTGAGATATTACAAATTCAGCAGTTATACTATTAGTTCCTGAATAGTGCAAAAAAGCTTCTACAGGAAATTTATTTTTTTGAAAAGCGTATTTATTAACGTTCAGCTGATTGATTTTAAAATCTAAAAAAGTCGTTGTATCACCTACAATCACTGGAAATACTTTATTCGCAACATCAAAACTATAAATATAATCATTCCCCGAAGTTTGATTTCCATCTGTAATTAAAACAGTTGGATAGATTGCGTTTTTATAAATGCTTTTTAGATTTTTAGCTACAACATCAATATTGGTTTGGGTTCCTTTAAAATCAAATATTTCTGTTGGTTCAAAATCAGCTGAAAATTGATACGATTGCACGTCAAATTTCTGTTGTAAATCCGAGTTTGATTGTATTTTTTTATACAATACCAAAGCTTTTTCATTGGCATTCAAAAAAGAAATAGAACTTGAATTGTCAACAACAATCGCTAAAAGTGTTTTTACAGTTTCCAATGTATTTCTGGTTATTATTGGATTAATCAACAACAATAAAATTCCAAAAATGGATGAAAAACGCAAAAAAGCCAAAAACCAACCGATTTTCGATTTGTTTTTAGCTTTGTAGATATATTGAAAAAACGACAAACTGCCAGCTATTAGTATAGAAAGAAGTAATAGTAGCAAGGTAGTTGTTGTCATATTTTAGCAGTGTTCAGTGTTCAATGTTCAGTTCTCATCTTACTGATTACTAAAACTGATAACTTTTTTAAGTAAGCATTCCTCCGCAAACATTCATAACTTGTCCAGTCACGTACGCACTCATATCTGAGGCAAAGAAAAGACAGGCGTTGGCAACATCTTCAGTCGTTCCGCCACGTTTCAACGGAATTCCGTCTCTCCATCCTTTTACAATATCTTCGTTTAATTTAGCTGTCATCTCTGTTTCTATAAAACCTGGAGCAATTACATTGCAACGAATGTTACGTGATCCTAATTCTAGTGCTACAGATTTAGAAAAACCGATAACTCCCGCTTTAGAAGCAGCATAATTAGTCTGTCCTGCATTTCCTTTTACACCTACAACTGAACTCATATTTATTATCGAGCCAGATCGTTGTTTCAGGAAAGTACGTTGAATGGCTTTTGTCATATTAAAAACCGATTTCAAGTTGACATCAATTACTTGATCAAAATCGCTTTCAGACATACGCATCAATAGGTTGTCTTTAGTAATTCCAGCATTGTTTATTAAAATATCAACTGTTCCAAATTCAGTTAAAACTGCATCAACAAAAATTTGGGCCTCATTAAAATCGGCAGCATTTGATTGATATCCTTTAGCTTTAATTCCAAGGGCGTTCAATTCGTTTTCCAATACCAAAGCTGATTCTACAGAAGAGCTGTAAGTAAAGGCAACATTTGCACCATGTTTTGCAAAAACTTCAGCAATTCCTTTCCCAATTCCGCGACTCGCACCTGTAATTATGGCTACTTTTCCTTCTAGTAATTTCATATTTAAAAATTAGTTTAAATTTTATTTGGAGCTATTCCTGCTATCCGTTTCAATCTTTTATGATCGCTCCCGCTCACATAAAAGGATTTTCACTGCTATCAGGGCTATCTAACACTCGTCAAATATATAATAATTCCCTTTTTAAAAAAAATTCAAAAGCAATAACAGTCAAAATTCAATTCTTAAATTTTAAAGAATCGTTTTGTCCATTTATCCCAAAACGAACTGTAAATAGCCACTAATGTGAAAACTAATAAAAATAAATGATACCAAGCATTACTAATTAAATCAAAGAAATCTAATTTCCCGTTAGCGTAGCTCAATATAAGCAATACTTGAGCACCATAAGGTAAAATCCCTTGAATTATACACGAAAAAATATCCAGAATTGCAGCCGTTTTTTTAGGATTTAAATTGTATTCATCATTAATTTCTTTAGCAATCGGCCCTGTAATTACAATAGAAACCGTATTATTCGCTATCGCTAAATTAGCAAAACCTACTATAGCGCCAATTCCCGCTTGAGCTGATTTTTTACTTTTAATTCTTTTTTTAATCTGAACTAATAAATACGTTATTCCGCCCGCTTTATCTACCATGGCAGCTAAACCTCCGGTAAGCATAGACAACAAGAAAATATCAGTCATACTAGTAAAGCCTTCATATATCTTTTGCGTAAACTCCATTAGCGTAAATGAACCACTAAAATATCCAATTATACCTGCTAATAAAGTACCAATAAGCAATGTTGAAAATACATTAACACCCACAACCGCTAATATGATTACTAAAATGTAAGGTACAATTGCTATCCATGAAAAATCATTTTTTGCAATGGCAACGGTCACAATATCCGAGTTCAAACCAAGATAAAAGAACACCAGAATAGTAAAAACTGCAGCTGGAAAAGCAATAAACAAGTTAATTTTGAACTTGTCTTTTAGATCACATCCTAATGACTGCGTTGCTGCGATGGTAGTGTCAGAAATCATGGAAAGATTGTCTCCTAACATAGAACCACCTAATAAAGCGCCAGATATCAATGGTAATGAAGCGCCACTTTTATCAGCTAATGCGACAGCGATTGGACCAATCGCTACAATTGCACCTACTGAAGTTCCTGTAGCAGTTGATAAAAATGAAGCAATCAAGAAAATCCCCAATGGAAAATAGGCAACGTCGATAGTATTTATTCCAAGATTCACCACAGCGTCAACTCCGCCCATCGCTTTACTTACCACCGCGAAAGCGCCGGCCAATAAATAAATTAAACACATAGTCATGATTTTGCTTTCTCCACATCCTGCAATTAGTGTAGCAACTTTAACGTCAGTTGAAGATTTGAATAACAAAAAAGCAGCAATAATACCCACCAGAACAGCCACTGGCGATGGAAAAGCATAAAAATCTTTTAGAATAATTCCTGCTCCTAAAAAAGTAAAAATAAAAATAAATAAAGGAATTAATGCAAAGGCATTTCCTTTGTCTTTGGAAAATAAAGTCATAAAAATAATTTACAATTAAAAATTATGACGAAAAACAAAGCTAAAAATGGGAATGTAAACAACATTTTTTCCAAAGGATTTGGCTTATCGTTTTAGCACCTTGCTTGCTGTTGCAGGTTGCTATCCTATTGTAGGATTCGTGATAACGGGTGCAAAAGTAATTAATTATTTATGAAATATTTGGAATTTCATTCAAAAAATAATAATTCAAAAAAAAGCGCCACATAAAAATATGACGCAATTACAATTAAGATATTGAAAAAACAGGCTTTAAATAATTAAAAAGCCACATTCCATTTTGGTAATCTTCCATTTTCGTCAAGGAAATTTTGCAAAACTTGTCCTTCTACAAATGTTGGGATTACTTTCGTATTATCATTGAATGTTTCATACCAAACCACTTCAAGCGTGCTGATATCTTCTATTTTCATTTGTGCTGGCCAAGAATATTTTCTTCCAGTTTTTGCAAATTGGTGTCCTTCTACAATTTTATCTTTCAAGCCACCATTTTTAATTTTCAAAGTTCCGTTATTTTGAATAGTTCCAGTAGAACCAACCATAATTAACTCTTTTTCATCTCCAACGGAATACACTAAAAATACTCCAGATCCTTCTGAAGCATTACAAACTTCTGCTAAACTATCTTCTGTAGTAAATGAAAACTGATTGGTAACTTTAAATTTTTTTAATTCTTTGTACATGTTATTTTATTTTTATTTGAACTGGCTTCGGCAAAAAAATACCCCACAAAACCGTGAGGTCAATTAGAAACCATTCGTTTGTATTTACTTTTATTAGTATTGAATCTGAAAAAAACAAATCCGTTTAATAAAGTACAAAGATATTTCTTTAATTCAATTTATAATAAAAAAGCCCCACAAATGTGAGGCTTTTAAAAATATTTAATCAGAGTTTAGATTAACCTAAAACTTCTTTTACTTTTTTACCAATTTCAGCTGGAGAATCTACTACGTGAATTCCACATTCTCTCATGATTTGTTTTTTAGCTTCTGCAGTATCGTCAGATCCACCAACGATTGCACCTGCATGTCCCATTGTACGTCCTGGAGGAGCGGTAACTCCTGCAATGAATCCTACAACTGGTTTACGGTTACCATCAGCTTTGATCCAATGAGCAGCATCAGCTTCTAATTGTCCACCAATTTCACCTATCATTACGATACATTCTGTTTCTGGGTCGTTCATCAATAATTCAACTGCTTCTTTTGTAGTGGTTCCAATAATTGGGTCTCCACCAATACCAATTGCAGTAGTGATTCCTAGTCCTTGTTTTACTACTTGGTCAGCTGCTTCGTACGTTAATGTTCCCGATTTAGAAACAATACCAACAGTTCCTTTTTTGAAAACAAAACCTGGCATGATACCAACTTTAGCTTCACCCGGGGTGATTATTCCTGGGCAGTTAGGTCCTATTAATCGAGCGTTTCTTTCTTTAACATAACTATTTGCTTTTATCATGTCAGCAACAGGAATTCCTTCAGTAATTGCAATAATTACTTTTATTCCAGCGTCTGCAGCTTCCATAATTGCGTCAGCAGCAAAAGCCGGCGGTACAAAAATGATTGTTGTATCAGCACCTGCTTGTTCTACAGCATCTTTTACAGTATTGAAAACTGGTCTGTCTAAGTGAGTTGTTCCCCCTTTTCCTGGAGTTACACCACCAACAACGTTAGTACCGTACTCAATCATTTGAGAAGCATGGAAAGTTCCTTCGCTTCCTGTAAATCCTTGAACAATTATTTTGGAATCTTTATTGACTAAAACACTCATGATATATTTTTTATGTAATTTTTAAAATGGTTATGCAAAAGTATAAAATAGTAATCAGTAATCAGTATTCAGCGTTCAGTTTTTTGACACTAAATTATGATAATTGACTCATTTGGTACCCTCGAAATAATTTATTGTCTTTAATTTGCCAAATAACAAAAAAATGTGCCAGCAGCATCTCTTCTCTTGGATTCTCAATCGTTTTCACAAAATGAGAATAGCGAACTGAAATTAAATCATTTTCAGATAAAATATGACTGATACGAACCTTCGAACGAACGTACGCTTTGCTCAACTCAACAGATAAATTTATTAACGAATCATAATTAAGTTCCACAAAGCCCTTACTGCTGTTCCATTCCACAATTACTTCCGGATGCAAAAAATCTTTAATAACCTCGCTGTCAATTAAGGCATCTGATTTATAAAATTTCTGAACGATTTCTTTTGCAGACATATTATTTTAGTTTATTTAGAATTTCTGGAATCTTCTTGATATTGGCCAGTTGTTTCAATTTTTCTCTTGATTCTTCAATTGGAGTACCGAAATACGATTTACCACCTTCTACTGATTTTGTTACGCCCGTTTGACCAAGAATAACAGCCTTTGCTCCTATTGTTATCCCACTCGTGGTTCCTACTTGTCCCCAAATAGTAACTTCATCTTCAATAATAACACAACCCGCGATTCCGGTTTGTGATGCGATTAAACATTTTTTTCCAATGACGGTATCATGACCAACGTGCACCTGGTTGTCAATTTTTGTGCCTTCGCCAATAGTGGTATCGCCAGTAACACCTTTGTCAATGGTACAAAGAGCTCCAATTCCAACATTATCTTTGATAACCACTCTTCCGCCTGAAAGTAATTGATCGTATCCTTCAGGTCGCTTCTTGTAATAAAAAGCATCGGCACCCAAAATAGTTCCTGCATGAATCATCACATTATCGCCAATTACAGTATAATCATAAATGGAAACATTAGAGTGAATCAAACAATTCTTTCCTACAACTACATGGTTTCCAATAAACGTATTTGGCTGGATTACAGTTCCTTCTCCTATGGAAGCTGTGGCAGATATTGAAACATTTGAATATTGAAATGGCTTGAAATAGTTTGTCAATTTGTTAAAATCCCTAAAAGGATCTTCAGAAATCAACAATGCTTTTCCCTTTGGACAAACTACATTTTTATTAATCAAAACAATCGTTGCTGCAGATTGTAATGCTTTATCATAATATTTAGGATGATCCACAAAGACAATATCTCCGGATTCAACAACATGAATTTCATTCATTCCTGCAACAGGAAAACTAGCATCACCAACATATTCACAATCGATGATACTTGCAATTTCTTCTAAAGTGTAAACTTTTTGGAATTTCATTTTCTTTTAGTTTTTAGTTTTCAGTCTCAGTTTTCAATCTTTACCTACACGAAATGTCATTGAGGCTGAAAACCAATAAAAACTATTCCTTAACTCTTTCCATGTAATTTCCGGAAGTCGTATCTATTTTGATTTTGTCCCCTTCATTAATAAACAAAGGAACATTTACAGTTGCACCCGTTTCAACAGTTGCTGATTTTGTTGCATTCGTAGCAGTATTTCCTTTAATTCCTGGTTCAGCATAAGTCACTTCAAGAATAACTGATGCCGGCATATCTACTGAAAGCGGTAAATCAGTTTCTGTATTGATACTTACCATTACGTTTTCTCCTTCTTTTAATAAATCAGGTGAATCCAGAATGTTTTTGTTTAAAGTAATTTGTTCGAAAGTCTCAGTATTCATAAAATGAAAATCATTGCCTTCTGGATATAAAAACTGAAATTTATGGTTTTCAACTCTAACTTCTTCGATTTTATGACCTGCCGAAAAGGTGTTATCTAATACTTTTCCGTTTGTTAAACTTCTCAATTTTGTTCTGACAAAAGCAGGTCCTTTTCCTGGTTTTACGTGAAGAAATTCAATAATTTTGTAAATATCGTTGTTGTATTTGATACACAATCCGTTTTTAATATCTGATGTAGATGCCATTATATTTTTTATTTATTTTCCCCACCCCGACCCTCCCCGAAGGGGAGGGAGCTAAGAATGGAAATTAGTTACTTATTTATTTTTATTATATTTTACATTTTGTACTACATTATATTTTTTTATAATATAGGCACGTTTACACTCTCTCCCTTTCGGGGAGGTCTGGGGAGGGGATTAATAATTCCCAGAATATCCTTTCATTACTCCTCTTGATGAATTTCGAATAAAATCAATGATTTCATCTCTTTCGGGTGTTGCTTCCATTTCAGCTTCGATAATACCCAAGGCTTGAGTTGTATTGTAATTTTTTTGGTACAGAATTCTGTAAATATCCTGAATTTCTCTAATTTTTTCAGTGGTAAAACCACGTCTTCTTAATCCAACTGAATTAATTCCAACATATGATAAAGGTTCTTTTGCTGCTTTTGTGAAAGGCGGAACATCTTTTCTTACTAAAGAACCACCTGAAATCATTGCGTGATCTCCAATGTGAATAAATTGATGGATTGCTGCCAATCCTCCAATAACCGCATATTTACCAACTGTAACATGACCTGCCAAAGCAACTCCATTTACTATAATAGCATTATCACCTATGTGACAATCATGCGCAATATGCGCTGTTGCCATTACTAAACAATTGTTACCTAAAGTTGTTTGTCCAGAAGCGATTGTACCTCTGTTTATAGTTACGCATTCTCTAATCGTACAGTTGTCACCAATTATTGCTAAAGAATCTTCTCCTCCAAATTTTAAATCCTGAGGAACTGCTGAAATTACCGCACCAGGGAAAATATTACAATTTTTTCCAATTCTTGCGCCTTCCATTATCGTAACATTCGAACCAATCCAAGTCCCATCTCCAATTATTACATTATTGTGTATGGTTGTAAATGGCTCGATGACAACATTTTTGGCTATTTTGGCGCCTGGATGAACATAGGCTAGTGGTTGATTCATCAGCTATTATTTATTTTTATATTTATCAGAATAAAAACTCCAATCGATTTTTGTTGCGATTCAATTGTAACGTTTTCAATCTAAATCTATTGTTTTTTTGCAATTTGCGCCATTAATTCCGCTTCAGCAACTAGTTTTCCATTTGCGTAAGCATTTGCTTGCATGTGGCAAATTCCTCTTCTGATCGGCGTTATTAAATCACATTTAAAAATTAAAGTGTCTCCTGGCAGCACTTTATGTTTGAATTTGACATTGTCAATTTTCATAAAATACGTCAAATAATTTTCAGGATCTGGAACAGTGCTTAAAACCAGAATTCCACCGGTCTGTGCCATGGCTTCCACAATTAAAACACCTGGCATCACTGGAGCTTCAGGAAAATGACCCACGAAGAAATTTTCATTCATCGTAACATTTTTCATTCCCACAACATGCGTTTCAGACATTTCAATGATTCTGTCAATTAATAAAAACGGAGGTCTATGAGGAAGTACCGCCATAATTTTATGAATGTCCATTAATGGCTCCTGGTGTAAATCATAAACAGGAACGTAATTTCTTTGTTCAATTTTTATGATTTTCGCCATTTTTTTGGCAAACTGTGTATTTACAAAATGCCCTGGTTTATTAGCGATTACTTTTCCTTGAATTCTTGTTCCAATTAAAGCCAAATCACCTACAACATCAAGTAGTTTGTGCCTTGCAGCTTCATTAGGATAATGTAATGTTAGATTGTCTAAGATTCCATTTGGTTTAACCGTAATTTCGTCTTTTCCAAAAGCAACTTTCAAATTTTCCATCGTTGCGGCTGAAATTTCCTTATCAACATAAACAATCGCATTATTCAAGTCACCACCTTTTATCAAACCATTTTCCAAAAGAGATTCTAATTCGTGTAAAAAGCTAAATGTTCTGGACTTTGATATTTCAGTTTTGAAATCAGCAATACTTTTCATATTTGCATTCTGAGTTCCTAGAATTTTAGTTCCAAAATCAACCATTGCAGTTACACAATAATGATCACTTGGCATAACTAAGATTTCACTTCCTGATGCTTCATCAATAAAAGAAATAACTTCCTTAACAACGTATACGTTTCTTTTCGCATTTTGCTCTTCAAAACCTGCTTTTTCAAGTGCTTCAACAAAATACTTTGAAGAACCATCCATGATAGGAAGTTCAGAAGCATTCAATTCGATGATCACATTGTCTAAATCACAACCAACCAGCGCTGCTAAAACATGCTCAGGAGTTTGAATTTTAACGCCAAGTTTCTCCAAATTAGTTCCTCTTTGCGTATTTACAACATAATTTGCATCTGCCTCAATAATAGGTTGTCCTTCAAGATCTACTCTGACAAAGGTAAAACCATTATTCACTGGAGCAGGTTTAAAAGTCATTTTTACTTCTTTTCCTGTGTGTAATCCAACTCCAGTTAACGAAATTTCTGTTTTGATGGTCTTCTGTTTAACCATTGTTTCCATTTTTTTGGTTTAATATTTGTTTTTTTAATTCTTCTATTTCTGCAACAATTTTCGGTAAATTCTTGAAATGAACATACGACTTACTAAAATCATTGTAACCAAATGTAGGGCTTCCTTGCAAGATTTCATCATCTTTTATATTCCTTCCCACACCGGACTGCGCTTGGATTCGCACATTGTTACCAATGGTTAAATGGCCTGAAATTCCAACTTGTCCGCCAATCATGCCGTTTTTCCCAATTTTTGTAGAACCTGCAACTCCTGTTTGCGCGGCTATCACTGTATTTTCCCCTATTTCAACATTATGGGCTATCTGAATTTGATTGTCAAGCTTGACTCCTTTTCTGATGATGGTAGATCCCATGGTAGCTCTGTCAATTGTGGTACAAGAACCTATATCAACATTATCTTCAATAATTACATTTCCTATTTGCGGAATTTTAGTGTACGTTCCGTCTGGATTTGGTGCAAAACCAAAACCATCAGCGCCAATAATAGCACCAGAATGAATGGTACAATTGCTACCAATCACGGTTTCCGAATATATTTTTGCGCCAGCAAATAATATTACATTATCCCCAATTGACACATTATCCCCAACAAAACAATTAGGATATATTTTTACATTTTCGCCCAAAACTACATTCTGACCAACATAACTAAAACTACCAAGATATAAATTATCTCCGTATTTTACACTTTGTGAGAGAAAAGAGGGCTGTTCTATTCCGGTTTTATTCAATTTTACCTGATTATAAAACTCTAATAATTTTGAAAACGCGGCATACGCATCATGTACTTTTATTAATGTTGTGGTCAAGGGCAATTCTGGCTCAAAAGACTCATTAACAATTGTAACGGAAGCTTTTGTGGAATAGATAAAATTAAGATATTTAGGATTTGATAAAAAAGTAAGTGATCCCTCAGAGCCATCTTCGATTTTTGACAATCTAAAAACTTCAGCCATGGGATTTCCTACAACTACTCCTTCTAAAATTCCCGCTATTTGTTCTGCTGTAAATTTCATCTTATCGGATCATATTTTTAAAAAAAGTAAGATGGAACTCGCTGTGTAAAGTTCTTTTTGAATTAAAAAAAAATGATTTGGCTCGTTTCATTGTGGCAAAAATATAAAAAAATAGATTTTAAATGACGTTTTTATAGCAGTTGTTTTGGGAAACAGATATAATACTTCGTCACTAATTTAGATAACGATTTTAAATTCAGCTGGTCAGAAGATTCTATAACGTCCTCTATTGTGCTGTCTTTTTTCAAAATTCGTATCGGTTCCGCCTCTTTGCTGTATGCTTGATTTTTTATTTTACCTTTAAAAATAAAATAGTTAGTTTCTAGTAATGAAATATTATTTTCTACTGCGAATCGTTCTTTTAGCGGCTGTAATTCTTCAATCCCTACTTTTTCACTAGTTAATTTTATTTTTAATAAATCTCTGTTGACAATCATTTTACTTAACGACGACAAAATAAAATCATCTTGTTTTTGCCAAGCTTTTAAAGCTCCAATAATATCAAAATCATCCAGTTGAGCAAATAAATCCAAGGTTTCAGCATCAAAAGTATCAATAGTGACTTTGTTTTGCATGAAAAACAATAGCGGCTCGCTGCACGGCAATTGCACTCCTTTTAGAGTTAATTCTTTGGCGCGTTTTAAGATTTTCATCAAAATTAACTCTGCCACTAAACTAGTTTTGTGCAAATACGCCTGCCAATACATCAAGCGTCTGGACATTAAAAACTTTTCTACGGAATAAATTCCTTTTTCTTCAATTACTAAATAATCTTCGACCACATTCATCATTTGAATCAGTCGTTCCGAATTGACATTTCCTTCTGCCACTCCCGAGTAAAAACTGTCGCGTTTCAAATAATCCATTCGATCCATATCCAATTGACTGGAAATCAATTGCAACATAAACTTTCTGTTGTATTCTCCTTTAAAAACCTGAATTGCCAAACTCAACTGACCGTTAAATTCAACATTTAATTGGTTCATGAATAACAACGATATTTCTTCGTGATGAACATCTTCTACAATGCTTTTTTCCATCGCATGCGAAAAAGGACCATGCCCAATATCATGCAATAAAATAGCAATGTACAGTGCATTTTCTTCTTCCAGAGAGATAAAAACTCCTTTGAAACGCAACACATCGACAGCTTTTTGCATCAAATGCATGCAGCCTAAAGCATGATGAAAACGAGTATGATTTGCTCCAGGATAAACTAAGTACGACAATCCCATTTGGGAAATTCGGCGCAAACGTTGAAAATAAGGATGCTGAACTAAATCGTAAATTAACGCATTTGGAATTGTAATAAACCCATAAATGGGATCATTGAATATTTTTAGCTTATTGATTTGACTCACTTCACGTTTGTTTTTAAGGTCAACAAATATAAGTAAATTAGATTTCAAAACAGAAACGACTCACTGCTGATTTGGAATCAAAAAAAACGAAGCGTTCATGGCGCTTCGTTAGTCTATTTTATTTTTAAAGTTTTCTGATCCAAATATTTCTAAATTGATTTTTTGAATCATGATCCTGAAGCGAAATTACATCATCGCCATGAGACGACGGATAATTATGCAAACCGATGTAAAGTGTCAATCCGTTTATAGTTGTGTTGTTTTGTACTAAAACACCATTCAAAAATACGGTGATTCTTGCCGGAGCATCAATTCTTCCATCTCCCTTAAAACGTGGTGCTGTGTAAATTACGTCGTAAGCATTCCATTCTAATGGCGTTTTCACGGCGTTTACTAATGGGGGATGATCTTTATAGATACTTCCCGCTTGACCATTGCTGTATGTTCTATTATTGTAGGAATCTAAAATTTGCAATTCGTATCTGTTTTGGAAAAACACACCGCTGTTTCCTCTTGCCTGTCCGCCATCTAAAACGACATCCGGTGCACTCCATTCCAGATGCAACTGACAATCGCCAAAGGTCATTTTGGTTTGAATGGCTCCTGAGCCTGGAACAACTTCCATGTAATCCTTATCAACAATTTTCCAACCGGCAGGTTTACTTACATCTTTTTGGTTGACCCACTGGTTCAGATTTTTACCATCAAATAAGATTATCGCATCCGAAGGTGCATTGCCAAGGATTTTAGCAGGCGTAATAACTTTTACTAACGGTTCCCAAATTTCCGTCATTTCGGGTTGCATCAACATTGGGGAAACCTCTGGCGGAGTATTTACATATTTGTGTTGCGCAATAGTTGCTGTAGCGGAAAAAATGGCAATTATTAAAAAAGAGTTCTTGAAATTTTTAGCGTTCATGGTTGGATTCATTTGGTTTAATAAAATATAAATTTAGGGTTATTGTTCTCTTTTCAATATTAAGCATTTTTTTTTCATGAACTAACTTTTAATCTAATTATAACTAATTGGGTATAATTCAAATTTTTTAAGGGCATAAAATCATAGTTTTAAAAATTCATTCTAAGACGTTTTACAATATTATAGCGCATCGCAGCTTTACGAATCCTAGAATTAAGCTATCCTAATCTTTTTTCCCTTTGAATTTATGCGTTTATTTTAATGTTTTTTTCGGAATTTGTAATTTCATATAATTGCGCACAAGAAGTTAAATAAAACTCATGAGTTTTTAAACTCTAAATTTCACACGAAATCCTCCCAAAAAAATGGATTTTAGGATTTAAAAAATCAATTTCGTTTTTCTATTGATATCAATCTGTTGCTAAAATAGCGTAGCCGTAATTATCGGACCAGCCGGATGACAATGGCAATAATTTTCGGGTGTGTGCTTCTCTGGTCATTCCAGTTTTTTCCAAAACATGGATGGAACCAATATTCCCAACCGCGCAACCCGCCTCAATCCGATGCAGATTCAGTTCTTTAAAACCAAAACAGAGAATTTCTTTCAAAGATTCAGTCGCGTAGCCTTTATTCCAATGATCTTTGTGGAATTTAAACCAAACTTCCGCATTTTTATATTTTACTTTCCCTGAATTGATTCCTATTAATCCTATAGTTTGGTTTCCGGTATTCAATTCGACTGCAAAAGTAAAATGGGTCGCAAATTCTTTGTTGTTTTCAAAAACCCACCTTTCTAAAAGTAATTTTGTTTCTTCGAGTTCTGATGGAATTCCTAAAGTATTGAATTCATCTGTTTCTTTCAAAGAATGCAATTCATGAATATAATCCAAATCCAAAAGTGTGATTGGTCTTATAATTAATCGTCGCGTTTTGAGAATTGTAGTATTCATTATTGACTATTATAATTTTATTCGAGTAATAAGTAGTAAAACTCAAATTAGAATTTTGTGCCCACTAAAACCAGTCTTTTTGTAATTATATAACCTTATAATTTCCGACTAATCAACATGGGCACAAAAAAATTTATTCAGTACCAAAACAAAAAAAAGTTCGAGTCATTTAAATTAATAAGTCCTAAAACAACTTAAATATTCTGTTAATTGGAATCATCACACCTTGTTTCAAGATAACATTTTTGTCAGTGACACCCCAAACCGTGGTGTCTACAACTTTCTTGGATTCAACGTCTTCAAAGAAAATTTTAATTTTTGAATGCTCTAAATTGCCCAGTGATAAAGCTCTGTTGATTTCACCAGTTCTTGTTTTTATTTCGTCAACGTCGCTTAAAACATCTGTTTTTGGAAACTTAAGAAGCGCAATATCTTCTTTATCAATGATTTTGTAATCTTCTGTCATAATAGTAAAAAATTTAATTAATAATAAATTGCTGTACTGTGGAAAATCAAAAAGTTGACCTATTTTATTCGCCATAATACTACATTACAAAAATAAAACCTCCCAAGTTTGTTACTGCCAATTTTATATTAATTTTTTGTCTTTCTTAACAATTACTTTTTTATCTGCTCTATAGAATTGCTCTCAATTCAGTGTTGTTCCAAAAAATTCAATATGGTGCAATCAAACAAATATTTTAAATCTTAGAAAGTAATTTTTTCTTTGAATACCAGTACTGACAGAAAAACAGATAAAAAAATTAAGCAGATTGTACAAACTATTTTATAAAAATTTAAAAACTGAATTTTACTAATTTATAATTTTCCGACACTCAATAAATTCACTATTTTTCCTAAAAAATTCCTAAAGAATAAATGATAGCAATTAAAAAAAATGTAAAAATGAAATTCATTTCTTTTAATTTAATAAACAACAGCTTTTTAGAAGTTCTAAAACAATTAAATGTATCATCTTTTTCTATGATTTTGTCGTTTTCAAAAGTCTCTCAATTTTCTATTTGGTCGTTTCTGTCATACCTAATAAAAGAACCATTTTTAATGTTTTTTTTGAAATTTCCAATTTACCAAAGCTGTCCGGTTTCACGATAAAAGATTCACTCGCCTTCCATCAGTCCATTGATAAAAGAATCTTTTGCTTTCACTTTTCCGTTTTGAAAAAACAAGTTAAATAATTCCCAATTAATTTATGGGCGATTTGTCCGTTCAACCACTATTTTTTTGTTAATATTTTATTTTAAGTGAGAATTAAACCAAATCCAAATGACAATACCAATCTTTTAATTACGAATATTGTCTTTTTAATTTCATCTTAATTTAAGCTATTCTCTTTTGGATTACTATTTTGAGAATTTGAAACTGCTGTAAAAAAGAGCATTATTAAAATCAGTATTGGTTTCATCATTTTGTTTTTCTTCGACTATTTTAACATGGGAATGTGTGTAACATTCTTTTATATTGCTCATTTTTTTTGTATTTGTATTCAATTTTGTTTGCGGTCGCGATAAAGACGCTTGTGTTAGCAGTGCCTAGCAAACTATTAATATATACTAAGATTCTTTTTTATTTTAACCAGATATAGTCTCAAGTAATTCAGCCGTTGCTGAATTTTTCATAGTTCTTGCTCGCACTGGTCCAACCTGATATAATTTAGTGATAAGCTCATCTTCTGTTACATCCAGAAGTTGCTCAATAGTCACTATTTTAATTTCTTCTAATTTATTTTTTTGCCAATGTGTTAAGTCTAAACCTTTGACGGATTTTGATAATTGTGATTGAAGACTTGATAAGAATTCCGCATCTGAAAAATCAGATATTGTTTCTATGGATAAACTTGTAAATGCAGAATTATTTTGACCATACTCAGTAAACATATCAAGTTTTACATTTTCAATAATACTTTTTGATGTTGTTATTGATGCCGAATACTGAGATAATAAACAACTAAACTTAATTTCAAATCTGTCACCAATTTTTGATTTTGTTGCTTTAACACCACTGTCATATTTTCGTATGATACCAGTATAATTTAATAAGCGAAGAGCTTCCTTAACCTGTTCAGGCACATCTTTACTAATCCAGAAATAAATTGTTGATTCTTTTTGGCCCCTATCAACACGATCATTATTTTTAGAAATTGTTGTAGGTATTACATTATCCTCAATAAAAGTTCGTCCCCAATCAATTATTGATTTATGACCTTTATACTTTTCTCCTAATTGAGTATGTTCAAGCCAAATTTCAGATCTATAAAAATTTCTAATTACATCATTTACAGAAGCAGTATTAAATTTTTCACATTTATCTAACGTTTTTAATAATAATCTTGGGTTTCCACCAGCAGAAAAAACTAATGTATTAAATAAATCCATATGTTTATTAATTATTCTTTCCCATGATTCTCCACCTTGTTTTAAAACCATTTCTTTCATTTCATTTACATAATTTGGAGAAAGTAAGTCTCTATCAATTCTCATGTAAATTGCATCATGTGTCATTTCAAAACTATTACCATAATGCGTAACACCAGGGTAAACAGCAGCATTACATGAAATATAGGGCGATTTATAATCCCTAAATAAAGTAAAAAACTGTCTCTGTTGTTCTGGTCTAAAGACATGAGCAGATTCGTCAAAGAAATATATAAGTCTATTAATATTATTTTCAACGCATATTTCTTCAATTGCGTCAATAACTTCGCTCAATTCAGGTAAAGTTGTTGTATCAATATTGATTTTAGGAGATTTATATGATGATTCAAATCTATTTACAATTAGCTGTAGATTATTAGATTCTGTTGTGCCTAAAAGCGAGGTAGCGTACTGACTCACAACAAGTCCATTCTTTTGAAATACTTTTAATGTTTCCTTTATTATTTTAGCTAGCATCCAATGATAAAACTGATTAGGATCACTTGAATGCAAAAGTGAACTTTGCATGAAAGTTACATAAATTGGAAGAATCTTATTAGCTTCAAAACTTTCCAAAATTTCAGTTTGACCAACTTTCATTAAAAAAGATTTACCAGAGCCTCTGCTTCCCTCTAATACTATGTGTGAATGTGATTTAAAAGCATTTAGTATGTCTCTTTCTATTTTACTCTCAACAAATAGTTTTAATATTTCATCTTTGCGTATACTTTCGGTTCTGTAGTAAAAGTTATCCATTTTTTTGTCCTCCAATTTTAATTCTTATTTCTTCAATATGACCTAAACTATCATTAATATGTATTTCAATTTTCGAAATATCTTCAAATGGTATAAAGTTTAAAAATCTTAGACATAAAACATAATTAGAAACAATAATATAATCTTCTATGTACGATTTATAAATATCCTTCAGAACTATATTATATGATAACTTTGGGTTTTCATAACTCCAAGTTTTATTATTACCATGAACCATTTCTGATAATTCACGATAAAGCTTTTTTAATTTTAAATGAATATCTGCAGTAGTTGTTTTTAATTCCGGAAAATAAGCCTCTGAAAATCTTTTAGATAAAATTCCATTTTCTGAACATGATAAAACCGCCCAAATCAAATCTTTATTTCCATTGGACCATTCTTTATATTCAATATTATGTGCAGAAAAATAAATCGAACCACAAAGCATTTCCAAAGACAGTCTTAAAGAAGCAAATGAACCACGATATATTCCTTGCATCATTTGTAGACAAGATATATCTAATTCTTCAATTGAGTTAGATAACATATTTGAGGATTCATAGTTGATTAATAAATTCATCCAAATTTGTAGATTACTTACTAAGTCATGTGTTAAACTTTGTCCACTATTGTCTATTAAAGATTCTATGAAAATTCTAGAATTTTCAGAATTTAATCTTGTATAATAATCGTTTACTGTCATTGATGTTTTATTATTTTGTTCACGAAAATATAAAATAAAAACTACAAATAATCAAATTCCCTTCTTATTTTCAGAAACCTTTTCTTACCCTTTCATTTTTATAAACCCCACTAATTCTATCAACTGCGTGAGGGATGGAAGCGGCATCCTTTCCTTTTTTCTTTAAAAAGGAAAGATAAAGCGTACAGCCCGACCCGGACGGAGTTTACGGAGGATGGGGCACGCCCAAAAGTAAATATAAAGCAAAACGGAAGCGAATAGTAATTTTATGAAATACAGCATAAGTGTGTTATAAAATTATCATAATATTAGCAGGGAGCCGTTGCAAAAAAATGTAATTTGGCACTTTAATTTAGTACGTTAGAACACTTGTTGATTCAATTATGGATAAAATAAAAATACTTTGGGTAGATGATGAAATCGACCTTTTGAAACCACATATATTATTTCTGGAAAAGAAAAATTACGAGGTAACAACCTGCAATAACGGGTTGGACGCCATTGGTATTTTTGAGGAAAATAATTTTGATATTGTTTTTCTGGATGAAAATATGCCCGGAATGAGCGGCTTGGAAACGCTGTCAGAAATGAAGGAAAAAAAATCTTCAGTTCCAATGATTATGATTACAAAAAGCGAGGAAGAATACATTATGGAGGAAGCCATAGGATCTAAAATTGCCGATTATTTAATCAAGCCTGTAAATCCAAACCAAATTTTGTTGAGTTTGAAGAAAAATCTGGATCATTCCCGATTGATTTCACAAAAAACTACACTGGATTATCAGAAAGAATTTAGGAAAATCACCCTGGAAATGGCAATGGTGAATTCCTATGAAGACTGGATTGAGTTGTACAAGAAATTGATTTTTTGGGAACTGGAATTGGAGAACATCGACGATCAGAGCATGATTGAAATTTTGGAATCCCAGAAAACGGAAGCTAATTCCCAATTTGGAAAATTCATTGAGCGCAATTATGAGGATTGGTTTGCACCAAAAGCGGACAAACCCGTTCAATCGCATACCTTATTCAAAGAATTAGTGCTTCCTGAACTCAAGAAAAAAGACAAGCCCATTTTGTTTGTAGTGGTTGATAATCTGCGCTACGATCAGTGGAAAACCTTTGAAATTGTAGTTGGAAATTATTACAAACTGGAAAAAGAAGTGCCTTACTACTCTATTCTTCCTACTGCGACGCAATACGCGAGAAACGCTATTTTCTCCGGTTTGACACCATTGGAAATGGAAAAACAGTTTCCCCAATACTGGAAAAATGACCCGGAAGAAGGCGGAAAAAATCTTTTTGAAGCGGAATTTTTGACGGCACACTTGAAACGATTGGGTTTAAATATCAAGCAAGAATATTTTAAAATAACCAGTCTTGCCAGCGGAAAAAAATTAGCTGAGAGTTTTAAATCATTAAAAGATAATGATTTAGTGACAGTAGTATACAACTTTGTGGACATGCTTTCGCATGCCAAAACGGAGATGGATGTCGTAAAAGAATTGGCGTCCGATGACAAAGCGTATCGCTCATTGACGTTAAGTTGGTTTAAGAATTCCCCGCTGTTAGAAATCATTCAACAGGCTCAAAAAATGGGTTTTAAATTGATTTTGACCACGGATCACGGAACGATAAATGTAAAAAATCCATCGAAAGTCGTGGGTGACAAAAACACCAGTTTGAATTTACGTTACAAAACCGGACGCAGTTTGACGTACGAGCACAAAGATGTTTATGCGGTAAAAGAACCAAAAAATATTGGTTTGCCTACTATAAATATGAGCAGTTCTTATATTTTTGCAAAAAATGATTTGTTTTTGGCGTATGTCAATAACTACAATCATTATGTGAGTTATTACAAAAATACGTATCAGCACGGTGGAATTTCATTGGAAGAAATGATTATTCCGTTTTTAGTTTTTAACCCACGATAGGAAATTCCAGTCTCAGTTTTCGGCGAGAGCCTTAAACTTTTAAACAAATATAAAAGAATGAATGTTACTTTTTCTTTAGATCAACTCGAGGAAGTTGCGCAAAAAATAATAGCAAATAACCCCAAAAAAGTGATTCTTTTTCACGGAGAAATGGGCGTTGGAAAAACAACTTTAATCAAGCAATTGTGCAAAACGCTTGGAGTAACCGGTGCAACGAGCAGCCCAACCTTTTCTTTAGTTAATGAATATGAAGCTATTGACAATCAGTTGGTTTATCATTTTGATTTTTACAGATTGAATGATGAAGTGGAAGCGCTGGATATGGGAATTGACGATTATTTGTATTCCGGCAATTGGTGTTTTATAGAATGGGCAGAGAAGATTCCAAATTTGATTCCGAAAACCCATTCCGTTATCAGTATTTTACTACTCGCGGACGGAAAACGTTTATTAACTTTAAGCTAAAAGTAATTATGAATGTAGACAATACCATAGCAATAATTCCTTTTTCTCCGACTTACAAAGAAGCTGTAAAAATATTAAATCTGGAATGGCTGCAAAAACATTTCAGGGTTGAACCCAAAGATGAAATCGTACTTTCTGATCCGCAAGGTCAGATTATTGACAAAGGCGGAATGATTTTTTACGCGAAATATAAAGATGAAATCGTTGGAACCGTATCCTTGATAAAAACCGACAGTACAACCTTCGAATTGAGCAAAATGGGCGTAACAGATAGCGCACAAGGATTAGGAATTGGTAAAAAACTGATTTTGCATTGCTTTGATATTGCTGAAGCGAAAGGAATAGAGAAACTGATCTTATATTCAAACCGGAAATTACTGTCAGCGATACATTTGTATGAAAAATTTGGTTTCGTAGAAATTCCTTTGGAGGATGGAGTTTATGAGCGAGCCGATATAAAAATGGAAAAAATCATTCGCTGAGATTTGTTGCATTCCAAATGAATTTAACAAGATAGAATTTGTGCCGTTTATGGATCTTTTTACGTAATTTGTACCCTTAATTTAACAACATCAATGTCAATAACTATAACGCCATTCACCAAACAACAGCTTTTACCACAAGAAGAAAAACTGGAAATTGCAAGACAAAAAAGCGAACTTTTTATTGGTATTCCAAAGGAAACGAGTCATCAGGAACGCCGAATTTGTCTTACTCCGGATGCTGTTAACTCGCTTACCTATCATGGCCATCGCGTAATGATTGAAGCAGGGGCGGGATTGAGTTCAAGTTATACCGATAAAGAATATTCTGATGCAGGCGCCCAAATCACTAATGACACCAAGAAAGTCTTCAGTTGTCCCATGATTTTGAAAGTGGAACCGGCCACCCTTGCTGAAATAGAAATGATGAATCCGCAGACGATTTTGCTGTCGGCGATTCAGTTGAAAACCCGCAAGAAAACGTATTTTGAAGCTTTGACCAAAAAGAAAATTACCGCTCTCGCTTTTGAATACATAAAGGATGAGGACGGAACGTATCCTGCAGTTAAATCCTTAAGCGAAATTGCGGGAACGGCCTCGATTTTAATTGCTGCCGAGTTGATGATTACCAATGAATTTGGAAAAGGATTATTATTTGGGAACATTACTGGCGTCCCTCCTACTGATGTAGTAATTTTGGGTGCAGGAACCGTTGGAGAATTTGCTGCCAAAACCGCTATTGGTTTAGGTGCCAGTGTAAAAGTTTTTGATAATTCTATTACCAAATTACGTCGTTTGCAAAATAATTTAAACCAACGGATTTTTACTTCCACAATTCAACCTAAAGCTTTACTCAAAGCATTGAGACGTTGTGACGTGGCTATTGGCGCTATGCGAGGCAAAGAACGTTGTCCTATAATTGTTACGGAAACGATGGTGGAACACATGAAAAATGGTGCCGTAATTGTCGATGTAAGTATTGATACCGGCGGTTGTTTTGAGACTTCAGAAGTGACTTCACATGAGAAACCTACGTTTATCAAAAACAATGTTGTACATTATTGCGTACCTAATATCCCTTCCCGATATTCAAAAACTGCATCACTTTCCATAAGTAATATAATTTCCCCTTATTTGATGAAAATTGCGGAGGACGGCGGCATCGAAAGCGCCATCCGTTGTGATAAAGGATTAAAAAATGGCGTTTACATGTACCACGGAATCCTTGCTAATTGTTCTATTGGCGAATGGTTCGATCTACCTTATAACGACATCAATTTAATTGTTTTTTAAGAAAACTTTCTTCTACCTTTGCAAAAAATTTAATTCATGAAGTTTATACATCGTTTTGCCTATTATTTGGTAGGTTTAGTAATAGGACTGTTTTTTGTAGCGTTAGTTTTCAGTGGCAAAGACACCCGCTGTAATTATTTTCCAAATGCAAGAGTTTTAAATGATTTAAGGAACAAACCTTTTTATTATTCGGATAAGGCTTCTGTAATTTTGGCTGAAAAATGGATTGATACTGCCGATATAAAAAACACACTACAATTTGGTGATGTAGATTTTGACAAAAGCAATATTGAACTAAAAAAAGGAAAGTTATACATCATCGAAGGTAAAACAATTAAAAACCAAGAGGTTACGCTGAAAGTCATTAACTACTCCGATAAAGCTGTTTTAGAGGATATTGTTAAAAAGTAAGACATAGAATTAGTCGTACTTATCATTTAATTTTTCCAATAACATTATTTTAATTTGGGCGTGACCTTACGTAAAAACTTCAGGTCGTGCTGCACGATCCCGCTTTTTTTACAGGCTGAAACGCCTCTTAAAAAAGAGCTCCACTTCCATCACTCAAGCAAAGCTGTTTAAAACAATTATTTACATCTTCAAATCACGTAATTAATCTACTGAAATCCAGTTAATTAACTCTAACCCGTTTTGTTCTAAATACGCGTTCGTCTTACTGAAATGTTTATTCCCAAACCATTTTCTCTGATTTGCGCTCATAGGCGACGGGTGCCCGGATTCTAGAACTAAATGTTTGTTGCGATCGATTTTTAGCCCTTTTTTATGGGCAAAATTACCCCAAAGCAAGAAAACGACATGTTCTTTTTGTTCGGAAATTTTTTGAATTACAGCATCCGTGAAAACATTCCATTTTAAGTGTTTGTGGCTGTTCGCATTGTCTTCTCTAACGGTCAGAGAAGCATTCAACAATAAAACGCCCTGTTTTGCCCAAGTTTCTAAATTCCCGGAAGCTGGCATGAAAATAGTGTCCAAATCCTCACTCATTTCTCGAAAAATATTGCGCAACGAAGGAGGAATTCGCACACCTTCATTCACAGAAAAACACAAACCATTGGCTTCTCCCTTGCCGTGATACGGATCCTGGCCAATGATAACCACTTGTACGTCTTTGAAACTGCAATAATTAAACGCAGCAAAAATTAATTCTTTTGAGGGATAACAAGTGTGATTTTTATACTCCTCATCAACAGTTTCCACTAAATCTAAAAAATAGGGTTTCTGAATTTCATTCGATAAAATGAATTGCCATTCCGGATTGAGATTGATTTGCATAGTTGTGTATTAGAAAGCAAAGATACAAAGGGAATTATTTTTTAAAACCTAAATAGGACAATAAACATTCTTTAATTCTTTGTGAAAGTCTGTTAAATTATCTTAACTATTAGCTATTTTTGTCTTGAAAAGAATTTTACGATAAATGATATCAATCACCGAAAAAACATTACAAGATTTACAATTTCCTACAGTACTCGAAACCATTTCTACCATTTGCAACACTGATATTGGAAAACAAAAAGCTTTCGAAATAACCCCTTTTAAAGATAGGGAAACGTTAATGCAAGCATTAATGCAAACATCAGAGTATGTTTCGTCTTTTCAAAATAACAATGCCATTCCCAATCATGGTTTTGACGCCATCACGCACGAGATAAAATTTCTTGCAATAGAGGACAGTTTTTTAGAAGTGGGCAGTTTTCGAAAGATTGCAACTATTTCTTCAACGGTAAATTTCCTTTTGACTTTTTTGAGAAAATTCGAGGATTATTATCCAAATTTAAATTCAAGGGCGAACCAAGTCGAACTTACTAAAGAAATCATCACGATGGTCGACGAAGTAGTTGATAAATATGGTGAAATAAAAGACAATGCGTCGCCGGATTTACTGAATATCCGCAGAAATATGAATGCGGTTCGAGGCAAAGTCAATCAAAGTTTTGGTTCTGCGTTGACGCAATACGCTGCTTTGGGATATTTAGATGACATTAAAGAAAGTTTTGTACAAAACAGACGTGTTCTAGCTGTTATGGCAATGTACCGTCGTAAAGTAAAAGGTTCTATTTTGGGTAGTTCTAAGACTGGAAGTATTGCCTATATTGAACCTGAAGCTACCTTACAATATTCTCGTGAGTTGAGTAATTTAGAATATGAAGAAAAAGAAGAAATCACCCGGATTTTAAAACAGCTGTCCAATTACATTCGTCCTTTTTTACCGTTATTGATTCAATATCAGGATTTCTTGAGTGATATTGACGTAATCGCTGCCAAAGCAAAATACGCCAACAGAATTAACGGAATTTTGCCAACAATTACCGAGGAACGTCGTGTTTATTTTAGAGATGCGTACCATCCTATTTTATATTTGAATAACAAACAGAAAAACGAAATAACACATCCGCAGACTATTGAACTCAGTCAGGAAAGCAGAATTATTGTAATTTCCGGACCCAACGCAGGAGGAAAAACGATCTCTTTGAAAACCGTTGGGTTGTTGCAACTCATGCTGCAATCTGGGATGTTAATTCCTGTTCATGAACGCAGTGAAACGTTTTTATTCGATAGGATTTTAACAGATATTGGAGACAATCAATCAATTGAAAATCATTTAAGTACATATAGTTACCGACTAAAGAACATGAACTACTTCCTAAAGAAGTGCAATAGAAAAACCATGTTCCTGATTGATGAATTTGGTACCGGTTCTGATCCAGAATTAGGAGGTGCTTTAGCAGAAATTTTCTTAGAAGAATTTTATCACCGAGAAGCTTTTGGGATTATTACCACTCACTATTCAAACCTAAAAATTCTGGCCAATGAATTGCCTTTTGCCACCAATGCGAATATGCTTTTTGATGAAAAATCATTAGAACCCATGTATAAATTGGCAATGGGTCAAGCGGGAAGTTCCTTTACTTTTGAAGTCGCTTTAAAAAACGGAATTCCATTTAGTTTAATAAATCGAGCCAAAAAGAAAATTGAAGTTGGAAAAGTACGTTTTGATAAAACGATTGCCACACTTCAAAAAGAGCGTTCAAAGATGGAAAAAACATCACAAAACCTTAAAGAAGAAGAAACAAAAGCACGGGAAGAGGGCAAGAAAATGGAGACTATCAATGTAAAAATAAAACAAAAACTGGAAAGCTATCAGGAATTATATGACAGCAACCAGAAAACAATATACATCGGTCAAAAAATTGAAGACATTTCGGAGAAATATTTTAATAATAAAAACAAGAAAGAGTTGCTAGGTGAATTTTTGAAAATCATCGAAATAGAAAATTCAAAACGCAAAAAAGCAACCGTTAAAGAAACTAAAGCACTGACAGAAAAGAAAAAAGAAGTAATTGAAGAAATAACAGTTCAGGTTGAGGAAATTAGAAAAGAAAAGAAAGAAAAGAAATTAAAAGTAATAATTGAAAAACCAAAACCAGTTCTAAAATTAGGCGATCGCGTACGAATGTTTGATGGAAAAGCGGTGGGAACGATTGATGCTATCGAAAAAAATAAAGCAACTGTAAATTATGGTGTATTTACTTCAAAAGTGAGTCTGGAAGCGCTGGAGTTTGTAGAAGCCGGGAAGAAATAAACAGTATTTAGTTTGCAGTTTTCAGTCTCGTCTCACGTTTTGTCATTTCGAAGAAGGAGAAATCTCTATCCGGTTAAATTATAAAGTTTAAATTATGCTCAATATTCCTATAGACAAAAAAATCATTCTCTTTGACGGAGTTTGCAACCTGTGTGATTCAGCAGTGCAGATGATAATTAAGCATGATACTGAAGATATTTTTCGGTTTGTAGCTTTACAATCAGCTTTGGGTCAAAAAATCATCCAACATTTGGGAATTGATATTCAAAAAACAGACAGTATTATCCTGTATCACCCTGGTTTTGCTTACTACTTAAAATCAGAAGCTGCTTTAGAAATTGCTAAAAATTTGGGAGGAATATTTTATTTTGCGACACTGTTTACGATATTACCCACTTCTTTTAACAACTATATTTACGATTATGTCGCTAAAAACCGCTACAAATGGTATGGGAAAAAAGAAGCTTGTCTGATTCCCACCAAAGAAATCCAAGCTAAGTTTTTAGAATAAAATAATAATCATGATAATTATCATACCTTTTATTTTGCAGGAATTATAAATTTGGACAATCTTAAAACTTAATTAATCATGAAAGACACTACACTTTTTTCTTGGGATAACGGAACTATTATAATGGTTGTTGTATTTGGGTTAGTAATCATAGGACTGGTTGCAGCAGTTTTAATTATGATGAACTCTGATAAAAAAATTAAATAACAGCATGAAAAAAGAGGATGTCTTTATGGGACATCCTCTGGCTGATAAATCTATAATTAGATGACTAACTTCTAATTAATTTTCTGTATTTCAATCTTTTTGGTGTTAAATCACCACCCAAGCGTTTTTTCTTATTCTCTTCATATTCCGAAAATCCGCCTTCAAAATAATACACTTCAGAGTTTCCTTCGAACGCCAGAATATGTGTACAAATTCTGTCCAAGAACCATCTGTCGTGAGAAATTACTACCGCACAGCCGGCGAAATTCTCCAGACCTTCTTCTAATGCACGAAGTGTATTGATATCCAAATCATTCGTAGGCTCATCCAATAACAATACGTTTCCTTCTTCTTTCAAAGTCATCGCAAGGTGCAAACGGTTGCGTTCCCCACCGGAAAGCATGGACACTTTTTTGTTTTGTTCTCCACCACCAAAATTAAATCGGGATAAATAAGCTCTTGAATTTACTTGCTTTCCGCCCATCATAATCAATTCTTGACCGTCAGCAAAGTTTTCCCAAATCGATTTTTCCGGATTTATATTCGAGTGTGCTTGATCAACATAAGCTATTTTTACGGTATCCCCAATTGAGAATTCTCCTGAATCTGGCTTCTCTTCTCCCATTATCATTTTGAAAATTGTTGATTTACCGGCACCATTAGGCCCAATAATTCCAACAATTCCAGCTTGTGGGAGCGTGAAATTTAAATTATCATACAACAATTTATCTCCAAATGCTTTAGCAACATTTTTAGCTTCAATTACATTCGTTCCTAAACGTGGCCCATTTGGAATGTAAATTTCCAGATTTTCATCCAATTGTTTTTGATCTTCATTCAGTAATTTATCGTAGTTCTGCAAACGCGCTTTTTGCTTGGTTTGACGACCTTTGGCACCTTGACGAACCCAGTCCAACTCACGCTCTAAATTCTTTCTGCGCTTAGAAGCTGTTTTCTCTTCCAATGCCATACGACTAGATTTTTGGTCCAACCAAGAAGAATAATTTCCTTTCCAAGGAATTCCTTCACCTCTGTCTAATTCCAAAATCCAACCGGCAACATTATCCAAGAAATATCTATCGTGCGTTACAGCTATTACTGTTCCCGCGTATTGTGCTAAATGTTGTTCTAACCAAAGGACACTTTCAGCATCCAAGTGATTCGTTGGCTCATCCAGAAGCAAAACGTCTGGTTGTTGCAATAATAATCGACATAAAGCTACACGACGACGCTCTCCACCTGATAAATTCTTGATTGGAGTGTCTCCTTCCGGGGTACGCAAAGCATCCATTGCGATTTCCAGTTTGGTATCAATTTCCCAAGCGCCCAATGCATCTATTTTATCTTGTAAAAGCGCTTGACGATCCATCAATTGCTCCATTTTATCAGCATTTTCATAGACTTCCGGCAAACCAAAACTATCATTGATTTTATTGAATTCATCTAAAACTGCCATAGTTTCGGCAACGCCCTCTCTTACAATTTCGATAACTGTTTTGCTATCATCTAAAATAGGTTCCTGTTCTAAATAACCTACTGTATAACCCGGCGCAAAAACTACGTCACCTTGGTAGTTTTTGTCTACACCGGCTATAATTTTTAATAAGGAAGATTTTCCAGAACCATTTAAACCCAAAATACCAATCTTAGCTCCATAAAAGAAACTTAAATAGATGTTTTTAAGGACTGGTTTATCTGCTCCTTGATACGTTTTACTCAATTTTGACATTGAGAATATCACTTTTTTATCGTCTGCCATTTTTTTAATTTAAAATTATTTCTATTCTGCCATTAAGGCTCTTTTCTCAATTTGTAAACCTTCTAGACTCTTCCTTTCAGAGAACTAAAAACCCAAGCGTTAGCCAAAAAACCCACACCCACTGCAGCGAATCCCCATCCTGCTACGTCATCATATCTAAATGCACCTAATGCAATCAGTAATAAACCCATTACAATCATAATCAAAGTTGCCCAACCTAAAATAGTATTTTTATTCATTGACATAGTCCTGGTATTTATTTTTAAATCACTAATTTTTGGAATACAAATATCGGAAATTTTGCCTTTTAATTGAATATTTTATAAAGCATTTCTCTTAATAAATCTGATTGTGACATGGCACTGGCTCCAACCCCTTTACTTTTTACATCAATATCTCTCAAAGCCCCAACAATCTGACTCACTTTCTTCATCGGATAATTCTTCAAAGCTAGATCATATTCTTTCAAAAAGAAAGGATTAACACCTATGACCGCCGCCACATTCTTGGGGTTTTTATCTTTTAATCCATGATATTTTAATAATTGAATAAAAAATCCAAAAACTAGACTTGTCGTTACCACCATTGGATTGTCTTTTGGATTTTGGGCAAAGTTTTCAGCAATCGTGTACGCTTTTAACTGGTTGCGTTCACCAAGTGCTTTTCGTAATTCAAACACGTTAAAATCTTTACTAAAACCTATATTTTCTTCAATATCTTTTGGAGTTATCGTACTTCCTATCGGCAAGATGATTTGCAATTTCTCTAATTCATTGTTTATTTTACTCAAATCTGTCCCTAAAAATTCAACTAACATGGCATTTGCTTTAGGCTCAATTGAATATTTCTTGCCTGATAAAACACGTTTAATCCACTCTCCTACTTGGTTTTCATATAGTTTCTTACTCTCATAAACAACACCGTTTTTTGCCAATAACTTCGTTACTTTTTTACGTTTATCCAATGTTTTGTATTTGTAGCAAAAAACTAAAACGGTTGAAGGCATAGGATTATCAGCATAACTTTCCAGCTTATCGATGGTTCGGATTAAATCCTGTGCTTCTTTGACAATAACCACTTGACGATCTGCCATCATCGGATAACGCTTAGCCGTGGAAATAATATCTTCCATAGACACATCTCTTCCATATAAAACGGTTTGGTTGAAACCTTTTTCCTCTTCAGATAAAATTTTTTTCTCAATATAATCCGATAGTTTGTCAATATAATACGGTTCTTCTCCCATCAAAAAATAGATGGGTTTGATGTTGCCACTTTTTATATCATTTACAATTTTTAATACTTCGTCCATATTATCTATTCTCTTTTAATCTATTATCTAAAAGTCTTACTTTTGCTTCATGCGAAAACTCAATTTTCAACTTTATCACTTTCGGTTCAAAAATAGCGAAAATAAAGTTTCCATTTTTGATGCAATCAGGAAAAAATTCATCATTCTTACCCCTGAAGAATGGGTTAGACAACATGTTGTCCAATTTTTATTAGAAGAAAAAAAGTATCCGCACTCCTTGATTAATGTAGAAAAAGTATTAAAAGTCAACGGATTGCGCAAAAGATACGATGTCGTGGTTTACAGTCCGGATGGTTCAATTTTCATTTTGATAGAATGTAAAGCACCCGAAATAAAAATTGCACAAGCCACCTTTGACCAAATTGCCCGTTATAATATGACAATGAAGTCCCAATTTTTGATGGTGACCAATGGTTTGAATCATTACTTTTGCCAAATGGATTTTGAGAATGAAAAATATCATTTTCTGGAAGAATTACCTGATTACAAACTAAATAGTCTATAAAACAAAACCTCATAATGAGAATAGCAGTTGTCATACTTAATTGGAACGGAATATTATTATTGGAAAAATTTTTGCCCTCTGTTGTACAATATTCACCGGAAGCTGTAATTTATGTTGCTGATAATGCTTCTACTGATGATTCTATTTCCTATCTCAAAACTTTTTTTCCGTCGGTAACAATTATCAAAAATGACAGTAATCTTGGTTTCGCCAGTGGCTACAATGAAGCATTAAAACAGGTTGACGCAGATATTTATGCTTTAGTGAATTCTGATATAGAAGTAACAGAGCATTGGTTGCAACCCATTCTTGAAACTTTCGAAAATGAATCTAAAACGGCTATTATCCAACCTAAAATATTAGATTATAAACGCAAAGAATATTTTGAATATGCAGGCGCTGCCGGCGGATTTATTGATCAATACGGATATCCTTTTTGTCGGGGTCGAATTTTTGATGCTTTAGAAAAAGACAACGGACAATATGATGACACACGAGAGATATTTTGGGCATCAGGAGCATGTTTTTTTATTCGAAGCGCTGTTTATAAAGCATTAAAAGGTTTTGACGATGATTTTTTTGCGCATCAGGAAGAAATTGATTTGTGTTGGCGTGCGATTAACAACGGATATAAAATAAAATACATTTCAAGATCTGTGGTATATCATGTAGGCGGTGCCACTTTGCAGCAAGGCCACCCAACTAAAACGTATTTAAATTTTAGAAATTCCTTACTGATGTTAACCAAAAACCTTCCAAAAGAAAAATTATATTCGATACTTTTAGTCAGAATGATTTTGGACGGAATTGCAGGAATTCAATTTTTAACACAGGGAAAGTTCAAGCATTTTTGGGCAATATTGAAAGCTCATGGTGCTTTTTACACCCTTTTTTCGATTAATTATAATAAGAGAAATGAGTTTCAACGTACAACATATTATACTGTCAATAGTATCATTTACTTGTACTTTATTAGAAAAATAAACGTTTTTAACGATTTATTTAGAATCAAATGAATTTTAAAAAGCTAGATTTGTAACTAACCCTTTATCTAAATTTAAACAATCTATGAAAAAAATCGTAATTGCCTTATCAGTAATAGCCCTTTTAACTTCTTGTGTTTCTAAAAAGAAATACACGGATTTAGAAACTAGAAATAAAGAAACCCAAGATTTATTAAATACTGCAACTGTAAAATTAAATTCTTGCTTAGAAGAAAAAGCAGGTTTTGCAGCAACAGTAGCTGCTTTAAAAGAACAAAATCAAGGTTTAATTAGTGTTTCAAAAGACATGACGGTATTGTCGACTAAAGGTGCTCAAAATATTGAAAAAGCATTAGAATCTATCAAAGAGAAAGATTTAAAAATAAGTAGAATGCAAGATGCTTTAACTAAAAAAGATAGCGTAACACTTGCATTAGTTACCAGCTTGAAAAGTTCAGTAGGAATATCTGATCCGGATATCGAAATAAATGTGGAAAAAGGTGTCGTTTTTATCTCTATTGCAGACAAATTATTATTTAAAAGCGGAAGCTACGAAGTGACGGACAGAGCTAAAATGGTTTTGGCGAAAGTTGCAAAAGTAGTCAATGACAAACCTGATTTCGAATGTATGGTAGAAGGACACACTGATAACGTTCCTTACAACGGCTCAGGTGTTTTATTAGACAACTGGGATTTAAGTGTAAAACGTTCTACTTCTATTATCCGTGTGTTAACGAATCAACTAGGTGTTAAACCAGAGCAATTAATTGCTGCAGGAAGAAGTTCTTATATTCCATTAGTGGCGAATGATTCTGCTGAAAACAGATCTCGTAACAGAAGAACTCGTATTGTAGTTTTACCTAAAATTGATCAATTCTATGAAATGATTGAAAAAGAAATGAAAAAACAAAGACCGTAATTTGTTTTAATTATCAAAAAGTAAACGCCTCAAAATTGGGGCGTTTTTTTTATGATTTATTTTTAGGTGGTAAACTGTTTTTCAAAAACTGATTTGGTGTAAAAACAAAAAAAGCAGGCCAATCGACCTGCCTTAATGTATCCTCAATTGTTTTTTAATAACCAATTAAATATAATCAAGAATAACATGCTATTATATTGTAATTAAAGAAATTGTTATTTATTGGTAAATATAAAGTTTTATAATAGATACGCAAATATTTTGCCAAAGATTTGAATTTTATAAAATATCTAAACTTCCTTTACCTTCTCTTACTACAATTGGCTCATCACCTGATAAGTCGATAATGGTAGAACCTACATTATCACCGTAACCTCCATCAATAACCAAATCAACCAGATTTTGCCATTTCTCAAAAATAAGTTCCGGATCCGTAGTATATTCTATCACATCATCTTCATCGTGAATTGAGGTAGAAACAATAGGATTTCCAAGCAACTTTACAATTTCTAAAGCAATCGCATTATCAGGAACTCTAATTCCGACAGTCGTTTTCTTCTTAAATTCTTTAGGTAAGTTATTATTTCCCGGCAAAATAAAGGTATAAGGTCCTGGTAAAGCTCTTTTTAAGATTTTAAAAGTAGCTGTGTCTATTTGTCTCACATAATCAGAAATATTACTTAAATCATGGCAAATGAAAGAAAAATTAGCTTTGTCGAGCTTAACTCCTTTTATCTTCGCAATGCGTTCCAAAGCTTTCGTGTTTGTAATATCACAACCCAAACCGTAAACGGTATCCGTTGGATAAATCACTAAACCACCTTCTTTTAAAACCTTAACCACTTTAGCGATTGCGGCTTCATTAGGTTTGTCTTCGTATATTTTTATAAACTGAGCCATTTTTTTTTAGTTTAAAGTTTAAAATGTTTAAGATTTGAAGTTTTATTAACTGAAAACTTTAAAACTTAAACTTGAAACAAATTTTTACCCGATAATATCCAATTTTGCAAAACGCAACAGTAATTTTTTTATTCCGCCAACTTCAAATTTGATTTCGGCTTTTTTATCTGCTCCTACGCCATCAAGATTTAAAACTTCCCCTTTTCCAAATCGTTCGTGCATAACTATATTTCCGGCAACCAGTTTATTATCAAATAAATTAGCATTTCCGGAAGCAGCATTGTTGCTGACAGGTTTTAATTTACGAATATTTATATCTGATTTGGGTTCGTTATCAGAAACATATTTGGGCGGTGTTCCGTTAGCTGGTTTTGCCAGACGCAGCTTGGACTTATCCACATCTCCAAATATATCACTATCAATCATAGGTTTGTACCTGTAATTATTTTCAGGAGGTGTCATGTATTCCAGATATTGACTGTCGATTTCCTCAATAAAACGCGAAGGTTCACTGTCTGTCAATTTTCCCCAACGGTATCGTGACTGAGCATACGTAAGATACGCTTGATGCTCCGCACGGGTCAAAGCTACATAAAACAAACGACGTTCTTCTTCGAGTTCACTTCTCGTACTCATACTCATGGCGCTCGGAAACAAATCTTCTTCCATTCCCACCACAAAAACATGAGGAAACTCTAATCCTTTTGCCAAGTGAATGGTCATCAACGCAACACGATCTTCATCACTGGTGTCTTTGTCTAAATCGGTCGCCAAAGCCACATCCTCCATAAATTCTGATAAGGCGCCACGGGCTCCATCCACTTCTTTTTGGCCATCCGTGAAATCTTTGATTCCGTTCAGTAATTCCTCAATATTTTGAATTTTCGCCATTCCTTCAGGAGTAGCATCTTTTTTTAATTCCTGAATCAATCCTGTTTTTTTGGCAACATGATCAGCAAGATTAAACGCATCCTGATTTTCATTTATAGCCTGAAAACTCTGAATCATTGTAACAAAATCGAGTAGTTTTTGCTTGGTTCCTGAATTCAGTTTTAAGTCAATTCGTTCTATGTTTTGCATGACTTCAAACATTGAACGCTTGTAATGGTTCGCTGCGATGGTCAGTTTTTCGATAGTTGTATTCCCAATTCCACGTGCCGGATAATTAATCACCCGAACTAAAGCTTCTTCATCTTTTGGATTGATAACCAATCGTAAATAGCACAAAACATCCTTTACTTCTTTCCTTTGGTAAAATGAAAGTCCTCCATAAATACGGTACGGAATGTCTCTTTTTCTCAGCGCATCTTCCATCGCACGGGATTGTGCATTGGTACGGTACAAAATAGCAAAAGCGCCGTTAGGTAACTGATTTTGCATTTTTTGTTCCCAAATGGTGCTCGCCACAAAACGACCTTCTTCGTTGTCTGTTAAACTGCGGTGGACTTTTATTTTTGGACCAAAATCATTCGCGGTCCAAACGATTTTGTCCAGCTTAACTTTATTTTTATCAATAATTGTGTTTGCTGCTTCAACAATATTTTTTGTGGAACGGTAATTTTGTTCCAATCTGAACGTTTTTACACCTTCATAATCTTTCTGGAAATTCAGTATATTGTTGATGTTTGCACCACGAAACGCATAAATACTTTGCGCATCATCCCCTACCACACAGATATTCTGAAATTTATCAGATAAAGCTCTTACAATTAAATACTGCGAGTGATTGGTATCTTGGTACTCATCCACCAAAATATAACGAAAACGATTTTGATATTTGGCCAGAACCTCTGGAAAACGAGTCAGTAATTCGTTAGTTTTTAATAATAAATCATCAAAATCCATAGCGCCTGCTTTGAAACATCGGTCGACATAATTTTGATAAATTTCTCCCATACGAGGCTTTTTAGACATCGCATCCGCTTCTTGTAGATCCGGATTATTAAAATAGGCTTTTACGGTAATCAAACTGTTTTTAAAATTTGAAATTCGGCTTAAAACCTGTTTCGGTTTGTACACATCGCGGTCCAATTGCATTTCTTTGATAATCCCGGAAATAGCACGAAGCGAATCCTGAGAATCATATATGGTAAAGTTGGAAGGATATCCAAGATGTTCGGCTTCCGAGCGTAAAATTCGCGCAAAAACCGAGTGAAATGTTCCCATCCAAAGATTTTTTGCTTCACCGGCACCTACGATATCCGAGATACGTTTTTTCATTTCTCGGGCCGCTTTGTTGGTAAAAGTAAGCGATAAGATACTGAACGCATCAATACCCTGACTCATCAAATAAGCAATTCTAATTGTCAACACCCGAGTTTTACCGGAACCAGCACCCGCAATAATTATCATGGGTCCGTCTTTTTGGAGAACGGGTTCGCGTTGGGCTTCATTAAGTTGATCGATATATTTGTGCATGGAAGTTTTTATAGTTTTGTATGCAAAAATAAGCATTAAAGATGTAAAAGTGTAATTTTATATGAAGCTAAAAAACCATTCTTTGTTTGTTGAACCAGATAAGGAATATAAGTTCATGTAAGTGCTTTTTCGACTGAAGTGTCGTTAAATAATAGACACAATTTAACTTGTAACCTATTAAAAAATTATTTAAAAAATACATCGTACGCAAAGCGGATTAAGGTCCCTACAACCACGACCAGAAAGAAAATCCGAATAAAACTATTTCCTTTGTTAATGGCTAGTTTTGCACCTATCCAACCGCCAAGAGCATTGCTGGCAGCCATGGGTAATGCTATTGCCCAAATGATTTTTCCTTTTAAAATAAACAAACAAATAGAACCAAAATTTGTCGCCAAATTTACCATTTTGGCATTTGCGGAAGCGTGCAGAAAATCGAAACCCATGATGGCAATAAAAGCCACGACTAAAAAACTTCCGGTTCCCGGACCGATAAATCCATCGTACAAACCAACTACAAAGCTTATTCCGATAGCATTCCAAATTTGGGTTCTAGGTGAATGATTTTTTTCTATGTGTTGTCCAAAATTTTTCTTCCCATAGGTGTAAATCACTAAAAATGAAAGAACAACCAACAATAACGGTTTCATGAAATCGTTGCGGACATACGTCAACAAAGTAGATCCCAAAAATGCCGATGGAAATGCCAAAAGCATCATAATCGACAATAGTTTCCAGTTCATATCTACCTTTTTCAGATATTGATATGCCGCAAAAGAAGTACCACTAAAAGCAGGAACTTTCAAGGTTCCAATTACGGTTGAAACAGGAAGATTTGGCAATAAAATCAATCCCATAGGCGTTTGTATCAATCCGCCTCCACCAACAATTGCGTCAATAAATCCTGCAGCAAAGGCCGCTAAACAAAGAAAAACCAGAACATAAGTCTCCATTATGATATTCAATTTTAAATAGTGCTGTTACGAATGGCAAAAATACTATTCGGTTTGATTTATTGCTATCAAATAGAAATTGTTTTATACTATAAAAAGTATATTTTTGTTCTTTTAATTTTAAATCAAAATGGATTCAACAAAAATTATAGAAATTCTGGCGTACACTATACCGGCACTAATTACTGGTGGAGTGGCTTATTATTTATTTAACTCTTATTTTAAAGATCAACAAAACACAAGACGCTGGTTGTTGCAGAAAGAGGCTCAAAAAGATGCTTTACCGTTGCGTTTACAAGCCTATGAACGCATGGTTTTATTTATGGAACGCATCAATCCTACTAAATTATTGATTCGGATTGCTCCTATTTCTAACGATAAAAACGATTACGAAAACCTGATAATAGCACAAATCGAACAGGAATTTGAACACAATTTAACGCAGCAAATATACATGTCTGATGAATGCTGGACGATTATTGTCACAGCAAAAAACAGTACCATTCAAATGATTCGCAAAGCCAATAGAAGTGAAAGTGTAAATAGTGCTGATAAATTACGTGAAGTACTTCTGAACGATTTGATGGAAAAACAATCTCCTAGCAATGCGGCTTTGGCGTACATCAAAAACGAAGTGAGTCAAATGTGGTAAACATACATCGATACAAAAAACTAAAATTCACTAGTTTCTACAAGAATAATCTTTTGAAAATAGTGAATTAGCGGTTTTTAAATCTTTATTGATTTAAAACTTATTCCTTCAACAACCGATTCAACTGAAATTCCTCGGCTTCATTTAAATTTGGAACAATTCTTTCAAAAGACGCTCTCATTTCTGGATTTTTCAATAATTTTCGAATGCTATCTCTACCAAATTTAGTGAATTGCCACATATGATGCGTAGTAGCATTTACCAGATTTTTCAAAACAATATCATTTGTTATATTGAAAGCAAACAATTTCTCCAATGCATTTTGTCTTGTATTCGCTTCATAATCAATTGATGAATACTGTATTAATTCGGTTTCGAAAACTTGTCTCTCAAAAGCATAATCCGGCGTTGACAAAGCCAATGTCAGCCACAACGTCCTTAAATTATAGTCATTGAAACCCATCCAGGTTTTTGATTTTTCCAAATAATGAATGCGTTGCTCTGGAAAATTATTCCATAAATTATACAGCGCAAGTTCTTGTGTCTGATACGATTTGTCCTCTAATAAAGTTTCATATTGAGTTCTGAAACTTTCTGGAATTTCATTCATTGCTGCGGCGACTGCTTGGCGTAATTGTACATTATTAGTTTCTAAAGCTAAAATAAAAAGATTCTTTTTATCTTCCCATTTTTCATTTTTCAATTGATTTAGAATCGCTTCTTTTACCGAAAAATAAACGTCAGATTGCATTGTTTGTTTAAGAAATTCCTTTTTCTCTAACAACGGTTTGTTTTTTAATTTATCGACTTTAAACAGCGGATGAATTGCTTTATTTTTAAGTAATAAACTATTAGCTTGTTGCGTATTAAAAATAGTTGATTCAAGCCATACTTTACTAAAATTATCTAAATCATAATCTGATACTTTTCTGATTTCAGCAAAGAAATCTTGTGTATTCACATTCTGAAACGCATGTTTTTTTAAATAGTTTTTTACCGCTTTTTTAAACGCCTTATCACCTATTTCTTCGTGTAAAACAAAAAGTGCCCAAGCACCTTTTTGATAAAAAGTCAACGAACTCGCTTTAGCATTCAAAACAGGAATGGTATCCGTTCGGGAAGCATATTTCAGTTGTTGCGCCGACTCGTATAATTTCGAATAAAAATAATCTTCTCCATAAATTTCCTTTTCGGCCAGTAACGCATAATAGGTTGCGAAACCTTCCTGCAGCCAGTGATGCTTACTACTTTCGGCAGTGACTAAATTCCCAAACCACTGATGCGCTAATTCATGCGCATTGACATTTGTGTAACTTCTGTCCTCAAAACCGGTAGAATCGACCACATAACGCGTGTTGAAAAGCGTTGCTGATGTATTTTCCATTCCGGCGTACAAGAAATCCCGAACGGGCGCTTGTTTGTAAATTCCCCAAGGAAACTTTACTCCAATTTCCTTTTCTAAAAAATCAAATATCTTTTTAGAATCGCGATAGGTTGGTTCAAATTTGGCTACATCTTTTGGTTCCAAATACATTTCTAAAGGAATTCCCGACTTTGATTTCTGGCTATTTTTTTCAAATTTTCCGATGGCAAGCATCAATAAATAGGAACTCATTGGTTTTTGCATTTGGTATTGCCAAACCGAAAGTCCATCAAGTCCGGATTTAAACTTCAACGTTCCATTTGAAATTACCTGATACTCATTTTTACATACAATATTCAAATTGAAAACCACTTTTTCATTAACATCATCAAAACTCGGAAACCAATGACTGGTATATTTTCCCTGTCCCTGCGTCCAGATTTGTAAATTATCATTGACTATCGAACCCACGAAATACATCGTTTGCTTTGGCTTAGCCGAATACTGAAAAGTCAGGTTGTTTTTCCCTTTTTTAAACGGAAAAATAATTTGTAATTCTTTCTGATTATTGATATAATTAATCAATTTGCCATTCAGTTTCAAATCAGAAAATTCCATATTTTGAGCGTCAATTTTAATCGTATCAATGGATTTCAAAACGTCAAAATCATAATCAACATCTCCAGAAACTGTTTTTTCAATTGGATTTATGACAATTTTTCCCAGAACCGATTTAAAATCAACAAATTGGGTTTGTTGGGCAAATGTGAACGTGGAAATAAAAAAGAATAGGTATTTCATTAATCGGTTTTTAACAGTGTGGTTTTCAAAGTTACAAAGGTTTCCTAAACTAATCCGACAAATTATGTAAGTTTACCTTCAAAAATTCAAAGGAACAGTACATTGAAAAAGAAAGCCTTATTTAACTGGAGCAGCGGCAAAGATTCTGCACTGGCTTTGTATAAAACACTTCAAAATCCCGAAATTGAAATTGAGTGTTTGTTAACCAACGTAAACCAACAGTATCAACGTGTTTCCATGCATGGTGTCAGAGTTGAATTATTGCAACAACAAGCCGAAAATATTGGGTTACCACTTGAAATTATGCAAATTCCTGAAATGCCTACCATGGAAGTATATGAAAATGTGCTGGGCGAAACATTGGCTAAACTAAAAAATCAAGGCGTCACCCATTCTATTTTTGGCGATATCTTTCTAGAAGATTTACGTAAATACCGGGAGGATAAATTAGCCGAATTAGGTTTCGAAGGCGTTTTCCCGCTGTGGAAAGTCCCAACTCACGAACTCATTCAGGAATTTATCAGTTTAGGTTTTAAAACAATTGTGGTTTGTGTAAATGAACGCTTTTTGGATAAAAGCTTCGTTGGTCGCGTTATCGACCAGGATTTCATAAACGATTTACCTGAAAATGTAGATGTTTGCGGTGAAAATGGTGAATTCCACACCTTCACATTTGACGGTCCCATTTTCTCAAAACCCATAAATTTTGAAATTAGAGAAATCGTTTACCGAAAATATGAAAAACCAAAAAAAGAAGATTTATCAGGTAATGCCTGCGATACGAGTGCATCCGATGCCTTTGATTATGGATTTTGGTATTGTGATTTGGTTGGAAAATAATTTAAATAAAAAACTCCGAAGTCATAAGACAACGGAGTTTCATTTTTATAGAATCTAAAAGAAATTACTAATCTAAACTTGGTACAGAAAAAGTATCCAAAACGCTTTTTTCATTCATAAGGGCTTCAATTTCATTTGATTTCCTTGGTGTTTCCCCAGATAAATTTACGGGTCCATTTGTATTAATCAAAATATCATCTTCAATTCGCACCGCAATTCCCCACCATTTTTTATCACAATCACTACCATTTGGAATGTAAATTCCCGGTTCAACAGTAACAACCATATCAGCTTCAAAAGCTTTAAATAAACCCGGATCGTGAACATCTAACCCAATGTGATGTGAAGTTCCGTGCGGAAAATATTTTCGAGATTCTTGTTCTGTTTTTACAATTCCTAATTTCACCAAACCAGCACTTATTATTTTACGTGCCGCAACATCCGGCGCATTGAAACTATTTCCAATTTTTGCAGCGGCAATTCCTGCTTCTTGCGCTTCATAAACTAAATCATAAATCAGTTTTTGCTCGGTAGAGAATTTTCCGTTAGCAGGAATCGTTCGGGTTACATCAGCAGTGTAGCCATGATATTCAGCACCTAAATCCATTAAAACCAAATTATTTTCGACTTTCATTTTGCTGTTTTCAATATAATGCAATACGCAACCGTTGTTTCCAGCGCCTACAATTGACGGATAACCCTCAAACTCGCTGCCATACTTTTTGTAAACAAATTCATGAATACCCTGAATTTCCGTTTCAGACATTCCAGGATGCATTGCTTTCATGATTTCACGTTGTCCCATTGCCGAAATCCGAACGGCTTTCGTCAACAAAACCAACTCTTCTTTGGATTTTTTCTCACGCAAACTTGCCATGTAAGTCAAAATCAATTTGGTATTTATCACAGCTTTTTTTGAAGTGATGCTTTTTTTAGCATTAATTACGTTTTGAACATTCGACTCCATTTGAGACTTCACTTTTTCGTTGTAGCCAATTTGGGATTTAAACGCTCCAATTAACTTGTATAAATCGGCTTTCTCATTTTTCGAATTTCTGATATCTTCTTCAAATTCCTTAAAGAAAACAGTGTCAAAACTGGCATAATCAATCCCCGAATTTAAAAACGCTGTTCCATTCAAAGCATTTTCAAAACCTAACTCTTTTTTGGCACCTTCCGTTCCTAAACGTACTCCTGTCCATTGCTCTGCTTTTGGATTTTTTTCCTGAACATAAAACAATTCATTGAATGATTTCCCGTCTTTATTGGTTTGATTGTTCGAGAATATTACCAGAATTGAATTAGGTTCTTTGTATCCCGTTAAATAATAAAAATCTGGATCTTGATGGTAGATAAAATCCACATCATTGGCTCGGTTCCGAATGGGATTACTAAAAAACACCGTAACACTATTCTCAGGCATTTTCGCACGTAAAGCTTCTCTTTTTTCTTTATGAAATTGAGCAGATAAGTAATCGTTTGGATTTCCGTTTTGTGCTATGGAAACACAGACAAAAAAGGCAGTAAAAACAAAAGAGAGTTTTAAATTCATAGCGATATACTTTAGAGTTTTGCAAAATAAATACAAGATTTTGACGGCGTTAATTAGTACGTAAATATAATTTTTTTGTACGAACCAACTACAATTTTTAACCAAAGACTGATTTAGTAATACGCTTAAAAATAGAAAAAGAGTATCAAAAGTTTTTCAACTTCTGAGTACTCTTTAGCAAAAGTGCATCATAATCCTAAAATTAACCAAAACTAAACCTTATGAAAATGTTGTAATAAGCACTTATACTTTACTTTTTATATGTTAATCCCGGACCATCACAAAGATTCCAAGTGCTCAACAAGGAATTATTGGAAGTTAAAAACAATACTTCTTTTTGATTTCCGAAACAGCTGCCAATAATTTCGTTGTCATTTGGATAAGTTAGTTCAAAAGATATTCCGTCCGATTGTTTTGTAGTTGCGTAAGTTCCTGAAAGTGTTGTTTTAACCGAATTTGCTTCTCTGGCTTTTGTAAATGTCCCATTGGTATTGAAAAAATAAAATTCTTGCCAAGCCATTGCAGTGCCTGTAAATTCAGAATTAGGTGTAGATCCTGACATTGCAACCAAATTCCATTTTCCGTGATAACCAGAATTATTTATTGTCACTGTTTGCTTTGAACAGGAATTAAAAACGGTAAGGAAAACAACGAGAATGATTTGGTTTTTCATACATCAGATTTTACAGATAATATGAAGATGATTCTTTTTGCAAAAGGTTGCGTCAAATCATAGATATTTTTTTAAGGTAAAAAATAGTCTGTCAATCATCTTTATTTTACAATTAAAAAAACGCTAATTCGCAAATTTAGGCTGGACGATACCATTTATAATTAGCGAATTAGCGGTCAAAAGTGACTAAAAGTCATCAATTCATTACCTTTCTTGATATATTTTTAGCAACTGTGTTACCGTATTCCAATTGCGGATTGTTGCGGTAACATTTAGTTTCTTCTCGATGTATTTTTGGTCAAATCGCGTTTTTCCGGCGCCAACAGCATATTTTATAAAAATTCTACTGGCATCAATACTGGCTTCGTCCGGTTTAAATTGGCTAATTTTCAAATCATTCATACTGGTGCTTTGCAACGTTGTCGAAATAAAAGCCACGTACAACTTCTTGCTGTCAAAATCTTTTTCCTTCAAGAAAGGATTGTTCTTGAAACACGCTTCTAAATCTGCGGAACCAATCACCACAACCGGTACTTCATGACCAAAAGCCTTGAAAATTTCCTGTTTGATTAGAAAACCAACTTTTGCAGGACTTTCTTCCTCCGTGTCCACAAAAACATTCCCAGATTGAATATACGTTTGCACATTTTGAAAACCAATGGCTTCCAAAGTCGTTTTTAGCGCCTCCATTTTTATCATACTGTGACCGGAAACATTGATGCCACGAAGTAATGCGAGATGAGTTGTCATTTTTTAAGCTTTTTTATTTTTGCGAAGATATTGTGTTTGAGTCAAAATTCCCATTTTAACCTAAATGTAAATCTTTTATGTAAAAATGCTGATTTTAAATAAAATTAATCTATGGCTTGAAACAGTAAAACTAAAATCAAAATAATAAAAACAAATAAAATTGCAGGCAATAACAAGTTTAAGATTGATTTTCCTATGGATAATTTTTGTACTTCTGATATTCCTATTACGCACAACACTAGCGACCAAATTCCAAGTGCAAACTCAATAAATAACATAATATATAATACAATACTTTCAATCGAAACTAAATTATATAAGTCATTATCTGATTTGAATAGTTCATTGCCATAAATTGCAATTTGAGGTATCAGTAATATTAAAATAAAAATCGAAGGAAAAAAAGCATAAGCAAAAACTCTTAATATAGATTCCGTATTTCCCTTTCCATTCATCCAACTACCTGTCCAACTTATCAATGCAGAAAAGATATAATAAGTAATCCATCCAAAAAGTCCCCCGAAAATCACACAAATTGCTATTATCGTCCAAATGGAATAATTATCACCCATATTTTTCATGGAAGCTCTATCAAAAGTTCTAACCATACCGGCAAGAAATAATAAAATGTACAGATGTTTCTCATATTTGTAATCATTTATAAACTTAAAAGCTTCTCTAGGGGATGTCAATAATTTTAAAAAAATATCTTTCTCAGAGATTTTAGTTCTTTCAGGAAGGTGTTCTAATTCATTCATGTTTTTAAGCTTTATGTTTTGTGAAGATATTATTATGGACTTTTTAAAGATTTTAATTAAAAAATAATTTACATGTGAAACGCAACTAAACCAATTTATTTAATAATTGACTTTCTTATTTTTTTATTTAAACCATATTTTAACATTAAATCTTGAACTAATTCAGTGAACCATTCAGGAGAATATGGACTCAAAACTATATCATCAATCAATATATCCAAATCCAATTTTATGTTTATTCCTGAATTATTATCTTCTTTTTCCCAATCAAAATCAATACGGTTGACTTCAGGAACTTTGTAGATTAATCTTAATTCATCTTCATAAGAGTATGCCTTATGTTTATGTATTATTTGATAATTTAAATTTCCATCAGGAATCATTTCAGTTTCAAAATCAATATATTTAATTTCACTAATTTGAATATCATTTGTAAAATTATTTTTTAATGAATTGATTAATTTGTCAATTTGTGATGTCACCATGATACCTTTATTCATTTCAGAATATATTTTCCAAAGAGCATAAGATTCAGATTTACTTTTATTCCAACAGCATACACAATTTAGTTTTTTAAATTCCTCTTCAAAACCTTGACGAACTTTCAAATCTTTTTCTAAAGAAACTTCTATTTTTGAATTTTTTGAAAGTAATTCGTTGTGAATTTGCTCATAATATTTTTTTCTGTACTCTAGATTAAGTTTTGGTGAAGAACCCTCAAATTTATCCTCGAGCTTATCTAAACGACAAAAGAAAAGCGATTTACGTTGTAATAACGAAATGAATTTTATGATGTCAAAATACTTATAAACTTTATAATTTTCTTTTGGATATATTACTGGAGCTGAATATTGATTAAAATCTAATATTGGCATTTTTTTCTTTTTAAGTGATATTTAGTTTTTTTAATATAATTTCCGAATAGAAATAGTTGTTTTTCAAATATACATATTTTCCTACTCAATTTCCAAACATTCCAATTTCCAAATTTCCAAACAAAAAACTATCTTCGCTCTTTCAAATAAAAATCCGTTTATATCTGCGTTTTGCTTTTGCAAATCCGTTTTATCCGTGTCCAAAAAAATCTAAATGCAAAACCTCCTACTCACTCCAATCGAATACTTGAAAGGCGTTGGTCCCAATCGGGGCGAATTGCTGCGTAAGGAATTGGGAATTTATAAGTATGTGGATTTGGTTAATTTTTTTCCAAACAGATACATTGACAGAACACGGTATTATAAAATTAATGAACTGCAAAACAATAGTGCCGAAGTTCAGATTATTGGTAAAATCATCAATATCAAAACCGTTGAATTTGGCAAAAATCAAAAACGATTGGTAGCGACTTTTGTGGATGATACGGGACAAATGGAACTCGTTTGGTTTCAAGGTCACAAATGGATTCGGGAAAGTTTAAAGCTTAACGAAATCTGTGTCATTTTCGGGAAATGCACTTCTTTTGGCAGTACTTTCAATATGGCGCATCCGGAAATTGAATTGTTAAGCGAGCATGAAAAAAGTCTGCGTTCGGCTATGCAACCCGTTTATCCTTCGACAGAAACCTTGACGAATCGCGGGATTTCTAACAGGGTGATAAATAAACTGATGGAACAATTGTTTCTGGAAACACAAGCGCTGTTCACGGAAACTTTGCCGGATTATTTGATCAACGAACTAAAACTAATTCCTAAAAAAGCAGCTTTATTCAACATTCATTTTCCAAAAAGCGCTGACGTTCTGGCGAAAGCCAAATTCCGATTAATATTCGAAGAATTGTTCTTTATCCAATTGCAATTAATAACGAAGAACCTGATCAGAAAACATAAAATAAAAGGACATCCGTTTACCACAGTAGGCGAAAATTTCAATGATTTCTATCAGAATCATTTGCCTTTTCAACTGACAAATGCCCAAAAAAGAGTTATCAAAGAAATACGCACTGATATGGGCAGCAACGCCCAAATGAACCGATTGCTGCAAGGTGATGTAGGTTCCGGGAAAACAATTGTGGCTTTTATGAGCATGCTTTTGGCGCTTGATAATGGGTTCCAAGCCTGCTTGATGGCGCCCACGGAAATATTGGCAAACCAGCATTTTGTTGGCTTATCTGAATTAGCCAAAACTTTAAATATAAATATCAGAATCCTAACGGGTTCCACCAAAATAGCACAACGCAGAATTATCCATGAAGAACTGGAAAGCGGCACGTTAAACATCCTTATCGGAACCCATGCTTTACTGGAAGATAAAGTAAAATTTAAGAATTTAGGACTGGCCGTGATTGATGAACAACACCGTTTTGGAGTAGAGCAACGCTCTAAATTGTGGAAGAAAAATGTGATACCGCCACACGTTTTGGTGATGACCGCTACGCCTATTCCCAGAACTTTGGCGATGAGTTTGTATGGTGATTTAGACATTTCAGTTATTGATGAACTGCCTCCCGGACGAAAGCCAATTCAGACGGTTCATCGTTTTGACAGCAACCGTTTAAAGGTTTGGAAATTCCTTCGCGACGAAATCGCTTTAGGAAGACAAATTTATATTGTATATCCGTTGATTCAGGAATCGGAAAAAATGGATTTTAAGGATTTAATGGACGGTTATGAGAGTGTTTCCAGAGATTTTCCATTACCTCAATATTCTATTTCCATACTTCATGGAAAGATGAAACCAGCCGATAAAGATGCCGAAATGAAACGTTTTTCAGAGGGAAAAACCAATATTATGGTTGCCACAACCGTAATTGAAGTCGGCGTAAATGTTCCAAACGCCAGTGTAATGATTATCGAAAGTGCGGAACGTTTTGGATTATCGCAACTGCATCAGCTTCGCGGTCGCGTGGGTCGTGGCGCGGAACAAAGTTATTGCATCCTGATGACGAGCCATAAATTGAGTTCCGATAGTAAAACCCGAATGGAAACGATGGTACAGACAAACGATGGTTTTGAAATTGCCGAAGTAGATTTGAAGCTTCGTGGTCCTGGAGATCTAATGGGAACCCAACAAAGTGGCGTTTTAAATCTTCAAATTGCCGACTTAGTTCGTGACAGAGATACTTTGGCTTTAGCCAGAAATTATGCTTTGAAATTACTTAAGGAAGATTCAGGGATGCAAAAACCCGAACATGCTGCTTTGAGATCAGTTTTTATTGAAATGACCAAAAAGAAAAATATTTGGAATTATATTAGTTAGATTAGTTTGTGTTGCGCATTTTTTTAACATAGTAAGAAATGTAAGTTTATTTTAAAAATTGATATACTGTAATTTACAATTCCTAATTCATCTTTCAAATTTTAATTAAAACGCTATCAATCGGTTTTTTATTTGTTTTATTTATTTTTGCAATTACTCATATGATAGTAGTAAAATTTATAAAAACTTAAATTTCTTAAATATTTCAAAAAGCTATTTCTGAACTTTTTATCTCATAAAACATCTTTTTTTAGATTCTTAATTAAACCATTACCGTTTTTAGAAGTCTTAAACTTTCAAATTATAATGGGTTATGTGAATTTGTACGTGAAGCATTAATCAATTGTTAATATTTGTATGTACAAACGTTAAATAAAAATTAACAAGATCATAATTCCCGTTTCTAAAACCTAAATTTGTTTTTTAACTAAAATTACTGAAACCTAATCCTACTTTATACCGTACCTATGAAAATTAAATACGTAGTTTATGCCTTGCTAGCCATTGGAATCCTTGGATTTATTGGATACAGAATCACTGAAAATAAAAGCGAAAATGCAGATTCAAAAGATCCAAAAGCACAAAGCAAATCGATCAGCGTAAACGGAATTGTGGCAACACCACAAACTTTTGATAATAATTTATCTCTTTCCGGCTCTATTGAAGCCAATGAACAAGTCGAAATCCGAAGTGAAGTTTCGGGAATTGTGGAAGGAATTTATTTTCAGGAAGGAAGTAATGTGAGCAAAGGTCAAGTGCTTTTTAAAGTAAATGATTTAGAGTTAAGAGCCCAACTGAGACAAACGGCAACCAGAGAGGGACTGGCTTCGGAGAACGAAAGAAGAGCTAAATTATTACTGCAAAAAGAAGCCATCAGTCAAGAAGAATATGATTTGGCTCGCGCTGATTTAAAATCAGCACAAGCCCAAAGTCAATTGATTAAAGCGCAAATCGCCAAAACATCCGTCAGAGCGCCATTCTCGGGAAGAATAGGATTGCGTTCAATTTCACCGGGAACTTATATCACTCCAGCGATTTTGGTTGCAAAGTTAGTCAATACAGGGAAACTAAAAATTACCTTTTCGATTCCTGAAAAATACGCCAGCCAAGTGAAAACAAACACCTACATAACTTTTAAAGTTGCAGGTTCTGATGATAAATATACCGCAAAAGTTTACGCTATCGAGCCAGAAGTGGCAGTAGCAACCAGAACTTTACAGGTTCGTGCAATTGCTGAAAATAGCAGTGGCAAATTATTACCGGGAACATTTGCGGATGTCGAATTACCCTTAGACATCATCAAAGACGCTATCGTGATCCCTACGGAAGCCGTAATTCCAGTTCAAAACGGCAAAAAAGTTTTCATCTCCAGCAATGGTCAAGCTAAAGAAGTGATGATAGAAACCGCAACACGAACAGACGCTTCTATTCTGGTACTTTCTGGTTTGAAACCCGGTGATACCGTAATTACGAGTGGTGTTATGTCCTTAAAAAATGAAACTCCTGTAAAAGTTCAAATTAAATAATTTTAAAAGTTATAAATTATAAATTATGGGTTGATACAATACTCTTAATTCATAATTTATAACTCAAAATTCAAAGAAAATGAGTTTATCCACAACAAGTATTAGAAGACCCGTATTTACCATAGTAATCAATTTAGCCATTGTTTTGTTTGGATTAATTGGTTACACCTTTCTGGGCGTTCGAGAATTTCCTTCGATTGATCCCGCACAAGTTTCGATTCGTACGAATTATGCCGGCGCTAATGCTGACATCATCGAATCTCAAATTACGGAACCGCTTGAAAAAGCAATCAATTCCATTGACGGGATTAGAAACGTAACTTCTTCCAGTGCGCAAGGGAGCAGTAACATTACCATTGAGTTTAATTTGGATAAAAATCTGGAAGATGCTGCTAATGATGTTCGTGATAAAGTATCGCAAGCTGTTAGAAATCTTCCTCAGGATATTGATTCTCCGCCGGTAGTGTCTAAAGCGGATGCAAATGGTGATGCCATCATTTCGATGACTGTTCAAAGTGATACACGTAATGCGTTAGAACTTAGTGATTACGCTGAAAATGTAATTTCACAACGTCTGGAGACTATTCCTGGAGTAAGTGGTGTTCAGATTTGGGGACAAAAAAGATATGCTATGCGTTTGTGGATTGATCCTGTAAAGCTGGCTTCTTACGGTTGTACGGTATCGGAAGTGAGAGATGCATTGAACAAACAAAACGTTGAATTACCTTCGGGGAAACTAACGGGAGACAATACCGAATTAACGGTAAAAACAGTGGGAAACCTTTCTACTGCTGAAGAATTCAATAATATCATCATCCGTACCGAAGGCGAAAAAGTAGTGCGTTTCAGCGATGTTGGAGTAGCAAGTCTTGGACCTGAAAACACAGAAACCAAAATGACACAATCCGGAACGCCATTAGTTGGTGTAGCTATTGTGCCACTTCCGGGAGCCAATTATTTAGATATTTCTACTGCTTTTTACAAGGAATTCGAAAAATTAAAAAAGGATTTACCAAAAGATATCAAACTAAATATCGCCATTGACAATACTATTTTTGTAAAAAAATCAGTAATTGAAGTAGCGGAAACATTAGGGATTTCTATTGTTTTGGTAATCCTAATTATCTATTTATTTTTTAGGGATTGGGCGATTGCTTTTAGACCATTAATCGATATTCCAGTTTCGTTGATTGCTACGTTCTTTATCATGTGGCTTTTTGGTTTCTCTATAAATGTATTGACTTTATTAGCTATCGTTTTGGCAACAGGACTTGTGGTTGATGATGGAATTGTGGTCACAGAGAATATTTTCAAAAAAGTAGAAGAAGGCATGACGCCTATCGAGGCAGCCATCAAAGGATCTAACGAAATATTCTTTGCGGTAATTTCGATTTCGATCACTTTGGCAGCGGTTTTTCTTCCTGTAATTTTTCTCGAAGGATTTGTAGGACGCCTTTTTAGGGAATTTGGCGTCGTCATTGGCGCAGCGGTACTTATTTCAGCTTTTGTATCGTTGACATTAACCCCAATGTTAAACGCTTATTTGATGAAAGGCGGCGAACAAAAAAAATCAAAATTTTACATTCGTACTGAACCTTATTTTCAAAAACTAAACAGTGGTTATGCGAGTTCATTAAGCCGTTTCATGAAGAAAAAATGGTTAAGTTTCCCTATTTTGATTGCTTGTTTTGGATTAATTTATTTGTTTTTCAACCTTTTGCAAAAAGAAACAGCGCCATATGACGACCGCAGTGGTTTTGTACTTCGTATGTCCACTCCCGAAGGTTCTTCTTATGAATACACGGATCGCTTCATGCAGGAAGTATCAAAATTGGTTGATGACTCGATTCCAGGCAAAAAGGTAGCCCTGGTAATTACGTCTCCAGGTTTTGGATCTTCATCGGTAAACAGCGGTTTTATTCGGGTATCATTGGTGCAACCAAATGAAAGAACCGATTCGCAAAAAGAAATTGCTGAGAAACTTACCAAATGGACGAAGAAATATCCCGACGCAAAAACATCCGTAATTGAGCAACCAACAATTGCCGTAAATCGACGAGGCGGATTGCCAATTCAATACATTATTCAAGCGCCAAACTTTAAAAAACTGGAAGAAAAAATTCCTGTTTTCATGGATGAAGTTGCTAAAAACCCAACTTTTGCGGTTAGTGATGTGAATTTAAAATTCAACAAACCAGAAATTAATGTAACCATTGACAGAGAAAAAGCGGAAAGTTTAGGAATTTCAGTGATTGATATTGCACAAACGTTACAGCTTTCATTGAGCGGACAGCGTTTTGGTTATTTCATGAGAAATGGAAAACAATATCAGGTTATTGGACAATTCGATCAAAAAGACCGTTCAAAACCATTGGATTTAACTTCTATGTTTGTTAAAAATAATATGGGACAATTAATCCAAATGGACAACGTGGTGACGATTGAAGAAAAAAGTAATCCGCCACAATTGTACCATAATAACCGTTACATGGCGGCCACTGTCTCTGCTGGTCTTGCACCGGGCAAAAGTATCAGCGATGGAATCGATGCCATGAATGAAATAAAAGCCAAAGTTCTTGACGATACGTTTACCACTGATTTAGGTGGAGAATCCAGAGATTTTGTCGAAAGTAGTTCGAATACTGCTTTTGCCTTTGGATTGGCTTTACTATTGATATTTTTAATTTTAGCGGCACAATTTGAAAGTTTTATTGACCCTTTTATTATTATTTTGACCGTGCCAATGGCCGTTGCTGGAGCTTTATTCTCCTTGTGGTTGTTTGATCAGACTTGGAATATTTTCAGCCAAATTGGAACCGTAATGCTTATTGGTTTGGTAACCAAAAATGGAATCCTGATTGTCGAATTTGCAAATCAGCTTCGAGAACAAGGGAAACCAAAATTAGAAGCGATATTAGAAGCATCGGAAGCGAGATTACGACCAATTTTAATGACCAGTCTGGCTATTTCATTGGGCGCGTTACCAATTGCTATGTCTCTGGGTGCGGCTTCAACTAGTAGAATTGGAATGGGAGTTGTGATTGTTGGTGGTACTATTTTCTCTTTAGTTTTAACATTATTTGTTATTCCAGCGATGTATTTGATGTGGTCAAGAGCTAGAAAACATTATCCTGAATTTGATCATATTGAAGAGTATGAAAAAGATTTCAATTAATTTTAATGTAACATTGATGATGCGGATTTAGGAGATTTATAGAAAATCATTGATCCAAGTCAAAAAAATATAATTATGACACATACTAAAATACTTTTTCAAAGCTTTATATTAATCTTTTTCTGCGTAGCGACAGCTAATGCGCAGGAAGTGCTGACATTAGAGAGCGCTGTAAAAATCGCTTTGGAAAACAATTACGAAATAAAAATTGCAACCAATAATTTGACTATTCAAAAAACAAATGTAGCTATCGGTAATGCAGGAATGTTACCAACTGTTTCAGCTAATGTAGTTGATAATAACAGTATTCAGAACAGTTCACAAATACGTCAGGACGGAACAAAAACTGAATTAGACAATGCTAAAAATAATAGTTTAAACTATGGCGTTGGATTAAATTGGACCGTTTTTGATGGTTTTCGCATGTTTGCCAGAATGGATCAGTTGAAAGAATTGCAAAAACTGGGTGAAGCACAATTAAAATTAACCGTAATCACAAGAATCAGCGATGTGAATGCTGCGTATTACGATTTGGTACAACAGCAGCAACAATTAGCTGCTTTGGACACAACAATCGTTATTTCAAACCAGCGATTAACTTTGGCCCAAAACAGATTTACCATCGGAAAAGCTTCAAAGTTAGAAGTTTTGAATGCCCAAGTAGATTTGAATACAGATCAGGTAGCATTGTTAAGACAAAAAGAATTGTACGCGAACAGTAAGATTTTATTAAACCAACTGTTAGCCAGAGATGTTGCTACGGATTTTCAAGTAATTGATGTTTTGAAAGTTGATTCCTTATTATCACTACCAGAATTAAAAGCTTTAGCTGAAAAACAAAATCCACAATTAGAAGCGCAAATTATTAATAAGAGAGTCGGTGAATTGGAATTGAAGCAAATAAAAGCGGCACGTTATCCTAACGTTCGCGTAAATACTGCCTATAATTTTTCAGAAAGTCAATCCAGTCTTGGGTTTGTGGCTCAATCACAATCCAGAGGTTTGAATTATGGTTTCAGCGCTTCACTGAATTTATTTGATGGTTTTGCGCAAAATCGAAATGAAAAAATTGCCAAGATTCAAATTGAAAATTCCAAATTAAATATAGATCAGCAAAATTTAGCTATTAATTCACAGTTAGCGACCTCTTATCAAACCTATTTGACAAATTTAGAATTGATTGCATTGGAAGAAAAAAATGAACTAATAGCCAAACAAAATTTGAATATAACATTAGACAAATTCCGCATTGGAACTATAACTACTTTAGAATTCAGAACGGCACAGTTGAATTATGTGAACGCAAAAGTACGGTACAGCAATGCGCAATTCCAAGGAAAATTATCTGAAATCGCTTTACGAGAATTGGCAGGAAATCTTATTTTTTAATTTACTTTTGTTAAAAATAGTATCTTAAATGATTTCGTACAATACAAAAGATTGGTTTACATTTATTTTCCGCTTTCACAAAGCAGACACTTTTAGAACATTAATGCCCATAATGTTCGCTATTGGACTTTATTCCGGAATTATAGGCTATTTAGAAGTTGAATACTTAAAATTAGCTGACAATAGTTATGTAAAGAACATTACAATCATGCACGGAATGCTTGGTTTCGTAATTTCATTATTACTGGTTTTCAGAACCAATACTGCTTATGATCGTTGGTGGGAAGGTCGTAAAATGTGGGGTGCATTAGTCAACAATAGCCGTAATTTAGCCATTAAATTATCAATTATTTTGCATGACGAAAAAGATAGAAAGTACTTTCGAAAAATGATTCCCGGTTATGCCTCCATTTTGCATAAACATTTGAACGATGAAGATACCAGTAAACAATTGTTTGAAAATGTTGATTTAGAAATTGATCATCATAAACACAAGCCCAATCAAGTAGCGAAGATGTTATTTCAGAAGATTAGTGATTTATACGAATCTAAGAAAATAACTGGCGATCAACTGATAATATTAAACGAGGAAATAAAATCATTTACTGATATTTGTGGTGTTTGCGAACGAATTAAAAACACGCCTATTCCTTACTCATACAGTGCATTTCTTAAAAAATTTATCTTCTTTTATGTAATGACTTTGCCTTTTGGATATGCTTTTAGTCTCGGCTATTATGTAGTTCCTGTGGTCGTATTTATATTTTATGTTTTGGCGAGTTTAGAGTTGATTGCGGAGGAAATTGAAGATCCTTTTGGAAGCGATGCAAACGATTTACCAACGCATAAAATTGCGGAGAACATTAAAAAACATGTAGAAGAATTAATTTAAATTTTGTTAAACTTCACTTTGATTAAAATTATTTTCATTAATTTTAAATTTTACCTTTCTTTAAGTTTAAAACTATGAACAGTAATCGTGCTTTTATAAATCCACCTCATTTATCTAACGAGAAATCGTTGAAAACATTAGTAGAAAACAGAACCGTTTATTCGTTAAACCATTGTGAATTGAATCTTTTTGAGACTTATGAATCTTCTGCTTTAGTTCCTTTAAAATTTAATGATTTTGTGGTGACCAGCATGTTACGTGGTAAAAAAGTAATGCACCTTTTTGATGATCCGGGATTTGTTTACTTACCTGGAGAAACCGTTGTAATTCCCTCGAATGTGGAAATGAAAATTGATTTTCCGGAGGCTTCAAAAAATAATCCTACGCAATGTTTGGCTTTGGCGATAGAACAAACTAAAATCACGGATACATTACAGTTTTTGAATGAGCGATATCCAAAAGAAGGAAACAATCAATTCTGGCAATTAAACTACCAAAATTACTTTTTTTATAACAATATCGAATTAGCAACAACAATTAATAAGTTAATCAAAGAATGCATGAGCACGTCAATTACAAAAGATGCGCTCGCTGATTTAACTTTACAGGAGCTATTAATTCGGATTATTCAAACACAAACTGCCAAAGCAATTGATGATGGATTATTTACAGATCCAAAAAATCCTATTACGCAAGTAGTCGAATTCATTCGGTCGAATTTAAAAGAAAATTTCAGCATGAAACATTTGAGCGAAAAAGCATGTATGAGCACTACTTCCTTCTATCGTTTTTTCAAAAAAGAATTAGGAATGAGTCCTATCGAATTTGTTATCGGCGAAAAAATAAGATGTGCCAAACTGTTGCTCAAAAATCCTTCGATACAAATCAATGAAGTTTGTTATTTATCCGGATTTGAAGATTGCAATTACTTTATTCGATTGTTTAAAAAACATGAAGGAATTACTCCTAAACAATATCAATTATTGTTTGTGAACTAACTCTTATTCAATGTAGGTCACAGGCTCCAGTGAAAGTTCTTCATCAGGTGTAAAAATGCGATATTCAATTCGGAATGTTTTCTTCAATGGTGTTTCCAAGGAAAATCCCCCAACGCCAAATGCATCAATTACATCCAAAGTAAAATGCGCGTGTTTCCAATATTCGAATAAATCCTTGTCTACCCAAAACTCCGTGTTTTCGATTGTACCAATGCAAACATCACCCAATCTTTGGTAAAAACCTCCTTTTTCAAAACATTGTGGTTGCGTTCCTTCGCAACAACCTCCCGCTTGATAAAACATCAAATCACCATGTTTTTCCTGCAATATTTTGATTAGTTCTATTGCTTTTTTTGTGGCATCAATTCTTTTTGTCATCTTTTTTTATTTAAAATAAAACCTGACAAATTTTAAAATCTGTCAGGTTAGTTATTAACGAAAATCTGTAACTACTAAAAGAAACCTAATTTCTTTTTATCGTAAGAAATCAACATATTTTTAGTTTGACGGTAGTGACCTAACATCATTTTGTGATTTTCACGACCAATTCCTGATTGTTTGTACCCTCCAAAAGGAGCTCCGGCAGGATAAGAATGGAATTGATTAATCCAAACACGACCTGCTTGAATTGCTCTTGGAACCTGATAAATTTCATGTGCATCACGTGTCCAAAGCCCGGCCCCCAGACCATACATCGTATCATTTGCAATAGCAATCGCTTCTTCCGTAGTCTTGAAAGTAGTTACTGCCAAAACTGGTCCAAAAATTTCTTCTTGGAAAATACGCATTTTGTTGTGTCCTTTGAAAAGTGTTGGTTTGATGTAATATCCTTCCGATAAATTTCCTTCTAAATGATTTTCTTCACCACCAGTTAACAATTCGGCACCTTCTTCTTTTCCTAATTTAATGTAAGAAAGAATTTTTTCTTTTTGAACTAATGATGTCTGCGCTCCCATCATCGTTGTTTTGTCCAATGGATTTCCCATTTTAATTGCTTCTGTTCTTTCGATCACACGGGCAATAAATTTATCATAAATATCTTCGTGAACTAATAAACGAGAAGGACAGGTACAAATTTCACCTTGATTTAAAGCGAACATTACTGCTCCTTCAATGGCCTTATCAAAGAAATCATCGTCAGCATCACCAACTGATTTCATGAAAATATTTGGAGATTTTCCGCCTAATTCTAATGTTACCGGAATAATGTTTTCAGTTGCATATTGCATCACTAAACGACCAGTTGGCGTTGAACCTGTAAAAGCTGCTTTCGACACTTTTTTATTGGTTACCAAAGCTCTTCCAAGTTCAGAGCCAAAACCATTTACAATATTGATAACTCCAGGAGGAAGAAGATCTCCTATCAATTCCATTAATATCAAAATAGAAATTGGAGTGCTTTCTGCTGGCTTTAAAACTACAGTATTCCCTGCGGCTAATGCCGGAGCGAGTTTCCAAACGGCCATTAAGATTGGAAAATTCCAAGGAATTATTTGAGCAATAACTCCTAAAGGCTCACTTAATGCGATGGAAACCGTTTGTGAATCTAATTCGGCTATTGAACTTTCTTCTGCACGAATTACTCCCGCAAAATACCTGAAGTGATCAACCACTAATGGCATATCTGCCGCTAAAGTTTCTCTAATAGCTTTTCCGTTATCAATAGTCTCAACGGTTGCAAGATATTCTAAATTATCTTCAATAACTTGAGCAATTTTATTCAATAAATTACTTCGCTCTGTAACAGATGTTTTTCCCCAAGTCTGAAAAGCTTCATATGCTTTATCAACGGCAATATCTAAATCTTCTTTGGTTGAATGTGCCGCTTGAGTAAATACTTTACCATCAATTGGAGAAAATACATCAAAGTATTCACCTTTAACTGGTGCGACGAATTTTCCTCCAATATAATTATCATATTTTGCCTTAAATTCAGGTCTTTGCACTACGTTATCCATATTATTATTTTTTTATATTTTACCAAATTTAGTCTACTATTTTTCCTCAGAATAGCATAATTCATCCAACTAATAGCATTAAATTTTCATTTGTGTTTTTTTAACCTAATTTTATTATTTAATTCATATTTATTTATGCTTAACATTAGTAATTTAACATTTCTCACAAATACTTAATATCCCAAATCACATATAAAAAACAAAAAAAATTGTTTTTTACTCCAACCTGCAATCCTTATATTTGCAACCGAGACCGAAAGTCGAACTGACGAAGTAATCTCATTAAAATTTACAGATGAAAATATCTTACAACTGGTTAAAACAATTCATTAAAATAGACTGGAAATCCGAAGAAACAGCGGCATTGCTAACCGATTTAGGTCTGGAAGTCGAAATTGTTGAAAAATACCAATCGGTGAAAGGCGGGTTAGAAGGCATCGTTGTAGGACATGTAATTACCTGTATTCAACATCCCGATGCCGACAGATTGAAAATAACTACAGTAGATTTAGGTAATGGCGTTCCAGTTCAGATTGTATGTGGTGCCAGCAATGTTGCCGTTGGACAAAAAGTGCCGGTTGCTACTATTGGAACTACATTATATGACAAAGAAGGAGTTGCTTTTTCAATAAAAAAAGGAAAAATTCGTGGTCAGGAAAGTCACGGAATGATTTGCGCCGAAGATGAATTAGGTCTTGGAGAAAGCCATGACGGAATTATGATTTTAGATGATTCTTTAACACCAGGAACTCCTGCTGCAACAGTTTTCAAAATAGAGGATGATGAAGTGTTCGAAATTGGATTAACACCTAATCGTGCCGACGCGATGAGTCATTTGGGAACTGCCCGTGATTTGAGAGCAGGAATGTTACAAAGCGGCGTTAGTGTGGAACTGATTACTCCATCCGTAAGTAATTTTAGAGTTGACAAAAGAACTTTGAAGATTGATATTGATTTAAAAGAGCCCAAACTTGCGCCCCGCTATTGTGGTGTAACTATTTCTGGAATAGAAGTAAAACCATCCCCGGCTTGGTTACAAAACAGATTGAAAGCCATTGGATTAAATCCAAAAAATAATATTGTAGATGTTACCAATTATGTTTTGCATGAATTGGGTCAGCCACTTCACGCATTTGATGCCGCAAAAATCAACGGAAAAATCGTAGTGCAAACTCTTCCTGCAGGAACTAAATTTGTTACTCTAGACGACGTTGAAAGAACCTTACACGAAGAAGATTTAATGATTTGTGATGAAAAAGGTCCTTTATGCATTGCTGGTGTTTTTGGCGGAAAAAAATCAGGAGTTTCTGAAAATACTAATTCAATTTTCTTGGAAAGCGCCTATTTTAATCCCGTAAGTATCCGAAAAACGGCTAAAAGACATCAATTGAATACGGATGCCTCATTTCGTTTTGAAAGAGGAATTGATCCAACCATTACGGAGTATGCTTTAAAACGTGCTGCCTTATTGATTCAGGAAGTAGCTGGGGGAGAAATTACATCGGATTTAATTAATGTTTATCCAAAAAAATTAGAAAATGTTAATGTGTTTTTAAATTTCAGTAATGTTGATAAGATTATTGGTCAGCAATTACCAAAAGATATTATCAAGAAAATTTTAGTTTCATTAGACATTAAAGTTAATAGTGTTTCTGATGCAGGACTTGGATTGACAATTCCTAATTATCGTGTGGATGTAGAACGAGAAATTGATGTAATAGAGGAGATTTTGAGAGTGTATGGTTACAATAATATTAATTTTTCGAAAAAACTTAATGCTACAGTTTTCAATGCGCCAAGAAATGAAGACTATAAAATTCAAAACACAATTGCCTCACAATTAAACTCACAGGGATTCCATGAAATGATGGCAAATTCACTGACTACGGCTTCCTATATTGCCCTTTCAGAGCAGTTGAATCCCTCTCACAATGTCACTATGCTTAATCCGTTAAGTGCTGATCTATCAACAATGCGTCAATCGTTATTGTTTTCAGGACTGGAAGCAGTTTCTTATAATATCAATCGCAAAAATGCTGATTTGAAATTATTTGAATTCGGAAAAACATACCATAACTATCTTGCTGGTTACGAGGAAAAAAAGCACATGAGCTTATTTCTTTCTGGAAACAGAAATCAAGAAAACTGGACTAGTGTACAACAAACGTCCGATTTCTTTTTATTTAAAGGATATGTCTCTGGAATACTTTCGAGATTAGGGATTGAAAAGACACAAAATTTACCGATCACATCTGATGTATTTTCAGAGGGAATAGCTATTGAAATTGGTAATCAAAAGATTGTTGAATTAGGAGTAGTAAAAAAATCTATTTTAAAACATTTTGGAATTAAACAAGAAGTATTTTATGCTGATTTTGATTGGGATTTAATTTTAAAGAAAATTGCTACCAAAATTAAATATGCTGAGATTCCTAAATACCCTGAAGTTCGCAGAGATTTAGCCTTGCTGATAGATCAAAATGTTACTTATGAAAGCATTTATAAAATTGCCCGTCAAACCGAGAAATCATTACTAAAAGATATCGATTTATTTGATGTATACGAAGGACAGAATCTTCCCGAAGGTAAAAAATCTTACGCGTTAAGTTTCATTATACAAGACACCTCAAAAACTTTGACGGATGTTCAGATTGACAAAATTATGAGCAAACTGCAAAAGAATTTTGAAACAGAACTTGGAGCTAGTTTACGATAAGTTAAGTTTATATATTTGAGAAAATCCCGATTCTAAAATTAGAATCGGGATTTTTTTTAAAACAAAAGAGCCCTACAAATGCAGGGCTCTTAAGACTAACAAAATATCAACCTCTAAAATTATTTTTTTGGTAAAACTACAGCGTCAATGACATGAATCACACCATTTGATTGGTTTACATCAGCAATCGTTACTTTAGCTTTGTTCATATTCTCATCGGAGATATATAAATCTTTCCCTTTCATCCAAGCTGTTAAAGTTCCACCACTCACTGTTTTCATTGTTGCTTTTCCTTTTCCTTTTTTAATAGCTTTCGCTATATCTGAAGCATTCATTTTTCCTGCAACAACATGATAGGTTAGTATTGTTTGCAACATTTTCATGTTCTCTGGCATCAATAATGTTTCCACTGTTCCTTTTGGTAATTTATTGAATGCGGCATTTGTAGGGGCAAAAACGGTAAATGGTCCTTTACTTTGTAATGTTTCTACTAATCCCGCTGCTTTTACCGCTGCAACTAATGTGGTATGGTCTTTCGAATTCATTGCATTTTCAACAATATTTTTAGTTGGATACATAGCCGCTCCTCCAACCATAACTGTTTTTTGAGCGAATGAAGTTGCTCCGAATACTAATGCAATAAATGCAATTGATAAAAATTTTCTAGTTTTCATAAAATCTGTTTTTTTAAGTTATATAATTTCATTTACGGTGTTTAAATGAATTTGGTTTTAAAAAAATGAAATTATTTTAATTATTAAATATTATGAGGCAATGAAATACAACGTAAAAAAACCGTTTCTAAAAATAGAAACGGTTTTCTATTGTTCAACTACAATGTTTAATTTTTAATAAACTTCATACTCGAACTTCCCTTATCTGAATCTATTTTAATGAAATAATTACCCGTTTTTAAATTCGACACATCAATTTTAGAAATTACTTTTACATTAGGAAGCGCTATAACGAGTTGTCCCAAAATATTATAAACAGCAATCGATTTCACTTCAATTTCATTTATTGTAACAATATTCAGGATTTCATTTACAGGGTTTGGATAGAGAGTAAAATAGTTTGAAAATTTAAAATCTTGTATTACCAATGTTTTAAATATTGAAGTTGCTTTATTCGTTACAATTGGAAAATTATAATCAAAAAAGATACTAGCCTCATTTATAAAAGTATCATTCACCACTAGCGTTGGTTTGGTCTTAATTTTGAAAGCAATAAACCCATCATTATTTGCATCATCAAAAGGAAGATTGATGTTCTCAAAGATAAATTCTACTTTGTTGCCCGCACTTATTTTAGTGATGTAGGAATGACTTGCTTTTGTTGGAACTAAAGTCGAAATATCAAATTTTGATAAATCAATTATATCTTTCACTACAATATTTTTGGCTGGATAAGTTCCGGTATTTTCAAAACGAATTAGATAATGCACATATTCTCCTATCAAACTTGGAGAAATCGTTGTGCCTTCTAAACAGGTTTTGTCGTTAGGATCGAATGAACCTACAACCGTCTGATTCATTGTGAATGTATTGTCTTTTGGAATTTCATCAATAGCTGAAGAAACAATTTTTGTTGTGTATGCCAAAACGTCTCCATTATTCACTGCTGGGGTTTCCATAGGAGAATTCACGTTGAGAGTAAATGTAATTTCGCGAGTTTCAAATGGCAATAAATTAGTGAAACTCCAAGACAAATTGTTTGTGGTTTGATTTGTTGTTACAGGATTTGACACAACTAAATCCAAAACGGTATCATCAAAGGCAAGATTTACGAAACTTGATTGAATAGTATTTCCTTTGTTTTTATATATGATTTTATACTTCGCGTCAAATCCGGGTCTTGCAGGTTGCAATGGCAATAAAGTGACTTCTAAATCAGGATGGGAACCATTGGGTGTAACACAAAAATCTTGTACAAACGTACTTGCTTGTGTTGGAAAAGTAACGTTTACTGTTGCTGGAGAAATTGTAAAATAATTTGAGTTTTCTAATGATGGAGTGATAGTGTGAGTTCCTGCTTGAACAGGAATGGAATAATTTCCTGCAGTACTGGATATTAAACTTCCAATTGTTGGGCCGTTAGTTATATTAAATTTTAAATTTGGAACAATAACATCAAGAACATCGCATCCATTAGTATTACTGTCTAACTTATTTTTTCCTTGTATAGAATAAAATACTCCACCTGGAACAAAGGAACAATATGAATTCACATTACAATTGGTATAATTGTTAGATTTTATAATTCTTTCCATATTACGAATATTGCCTTCCCGAACACAGATATATTTCAAATTTGGACAATTAGAAAATAAAGAAGCATTATAATAAAAATCACCTATAGTTTCTATTTCTGCATCTTTTAAAATCAATTTATTAAGATCAGGATTATTACTACAATTGAATTGAAAAAAATTACTAAAAGGCAATTCAATAGTCTTTAAAAAATTATATGATAAATCTATACCTTCATCTCTAATAAATCTTGGAAAAATAATTGAAGTCAATAAATTATGACTGCAAAAAATGCCGAATAATGTTTCAAATGAAGATAAATCAATTGTAGTCAAATTATTATTTGAACAAATAATTTGTCTCAAATTAACGAAGCTCTGGATTCCTGTTAAATTACTTATATTACTATTTGAAACATCTAAATATTGTATTGCTAAAGCTTCGCTTATTTCAATCTCACCATTATGATTTGCATCTAATTGAATACCTTGCATGAAATTATAACCTGCCACAACATTACTTGTGTTTGCTGATAGAAGTTTCGCTTTAAGATTGGCATCAGGAATATTCACAATCTGCGCACTCAAACCATTAAAAACACATAAAGCAATAAGTAAAAAGTAGATTTTTTTCATATTTACAATTATTAGACATGTAAATATAAATCAATAAATCATTTAATATTTTTTTTCGTACAAAAATTTAATGTACTATTACAAAATAAAAGCAATCAAAATAACTCAATAACAAACCTTTAAACAAAAAAAGCTCCGCAAATTGCGGAGCTTTCTATATTCAAAAAATTAAGAAATTATTTTTTCTCTGATTTTTCCATTTTAGCTTTTAATGCTGCTAATACGTCATTATTGTCACCTAAAGTTGCAGCTGGTGCATTTGTAGATGAGTTAGATGAAGTGTTTTCAATAGCTGTTTTCACATTTTTATCTTCTTCTTCACGGAAGATAGCAGTGTGAGATGCAACTACTCTTTTGAATTCTTTATTGAATTCGATTACTTTGAAATCAGCTGATTCTCCTTTTTTCAATTTCTTTCCGTCTTCTTTTTCAAGGTGACGAGTAGGAATGAAAGCAACGATATCATCTCCGAATTCTACAGTAGCTCCTTTGTCAACAATTTCAGAAATTTCACCTGTGTGGATAGTTCCTACAGCGAAAGAATCTTCATACTGATCCCAAGGATTAGCGGTAGTTTGTTTGTGACCTAAAGATAATTTACGTCCTTCAACATCTAATTCTAATACTACTACGTCAAGTTTTTCACCAACGTTTACAAATTCAGATGGATGTTTGATTTTTTTAGTCCAAGACAAGTCAGAGATGTAAATTAATCCATCAATTCCTTCTTCTAATTCTACAAAAATTCCAAAGTTTGTAAAGTTTCTAACGATACCTGAGTGTTTAGACCCTATTGGGTATTTAGCAGTGATATCAGTCCAAGGATCTTGAGACAATTGTTTGATACCTAATGACATTTTACGGTCATCTCTATCTAAAGTTAAGATAACAGCTTCAACAACATCACCTACTTTTACGAAATCTTGTGCAGAACGTAAATGAGTAGACCAAGACATTTCAGAAACGTGGATTAAACCTTCAACACCTTCAGCAACTTCGATGAAAGCACCGTAATCAGCGATTACAACTACTTTACCTTTTACTTTATCACCAATTTTTAAGTTAGCATCTAAAGCGTCCCATGGGTGAGCATTTAATTGTTTCAATCCTAATTGAATTCTTGTTTTCTCATCATCGAAATCAAGGATTACAACATTTAATTTTTGGTCTAATTCCAGCACTTCACTTGGGTGGTTAATACGACTCCAAGAAAGGTCAGTAATGTGAATTAATCCATCAACTCCACCTAAGTCAATAAAGACACCATAAGAAGTAATGTTTTTAACAACACCTTCTAATACTTGTCCTTTTTGTAATTGACCGATGATTTCTTTTTTCTGGATTTCGATATCCGCTTCAATAAGCGCTTTATGCGAAACAACAACATTTTTGAATTCGTGGTTAATTTTTACCACTTTGAATTCCATCATTTTGTTTACATATACATCGTAGTCTCTAATTGGCTTAACATCAATTTGAGATCCTGGTAAAAACGCTTCAATTCCGAAAACGTCAACGATCATACCACCTTTAGTTCTGCATTTTACAAAACCATTAACGATTTCTCCTGTTTCGTTAGCCGAAATAACTCTATCCCAAGATTTGATAGTACGTGCTTTTCTGTGAGATAATACTAATTGACCTGTTTTATCCTCACGGATGTCAATTAATACCTCAACAGTATCACCTACTTTTAATGCTGGGTTGTAACGGAATTCGTTCAATGAAATAACACCTTCCGATTTTGCGTTGATATCAACGATAACGTCTCTATCTGTAATTCTAACAACTGTACCATCAACCACTTCTTCTTGATCCGTAGCGATAAATGTTTTTGAAACTAATTCTTCGAATTCTAATAAGTTTTTCTCATCAACAGCATCAATACCTTCTTCGAAATTGTGCCAGTTAAAATTTGCTAAAAACTCTTCTTGTGATTTTACTTGTTCAGACATGCTGATTAAAAATTTGTATTCTGCGTTCTCTCGAGTTTCTTACTGTGCTAGAAAACAACAGAAGTTGTTTGTATAATTAGTTGAACCCTAAAGGAAACTCTTATTCACCAAAAGGACTGCAAAAGTAACACATTTATCTTAATTAGCAAAATTTTACAGGTAAGATAATCGATTGAAAATCAGGAGCGAAATAATTGGTTTTTTTTGCAGGTAAAGTTCCCGCTTTCCGCTATATCTTTTACACAGCTTCCAGCCTTTTGAGGGCTGGAAGCTGTGTAAAAGGATGCCGCTTCACTCGGGGCTAGTTAGCTTAAATCGGTATTTTTCAGCATAAAAAAAACCGATAACTATATTTCAGTTATCGGATTCTATTCATTTTTCCGTCGCTTTTTAATGACTTACATTTTGCACATCCAAAGGATTGTGTTTGTGCTTAAATAAAACAGCAAATGCAACCGCAATTATCAATGCGTAAATAGCAAAAGCCAGCCAAATCGTATGCCAGTCTTTCATAAAAATGGCTTTACTGAACAATCCATCGGCTGTAATTGTATTTCCTTGGCCAGTAACAAATTCCAACATTTTTGAATTTGTCGTTTCTGTTTCCAGAAAACCAGCCAAATCTGTAGTATTATTAAATGATTTTGTAAAGTATTTATCAATAGCCCATCCGGAGGTAAAACTTCCTAAAACCGCTCCAAAACCATTGGTCATCATCATAAACAATCCTTGTGCCGAAGAACGATTTTTTGGATCTGTATTGGTTTCAACAAATAATGATCCTGATATATTAAAGAAATCAAAGGCCATTCCGTAAACCACGCAAGACATGATAATCATCCATAATCCGCTTGTTGGATTTCCGTAAGCAAATAATCCAAAACGCAATACCCAAGCCAACATACTAATTAACATCACTTGTTTGATACCAAAACGTCTTAGAAAAAAAGGAATCGCGAGAATAAATAAAGTCTCCGAAATTTGAGAAATTGACATTATAATCGTTGAATATTCCACAACGAAAGAATCCGCATATTTTGGAAAATGTTTGAATTCATCCAAGAAAACATCTCCATACGCATTTGTTAATTGTAAAGCGCCTCCCAAAAACATGGAGAAAACAAAAAACAAAGCCATTTTATAATCTGCAAATAATTTAAACGATTCTAATCCTAATGTTTCCATCACAGAAGCATTCTCTTTAGACAAGCGTTGCGGTTTACATTTTGGTAACGTAAAAGAATAAATTCCCAAAAGTATCGCCGCTAAACCTGCGATGTAAAACTGATACTCTGTCGCTTTATTTCCCGTTAAATTGGTAATCCACATCGCAACAATAAAGCCAATTGTTCCCCAAACCCGGATGGGCGGAAAATCTTTAATAACATCTTTATTATTAAGTTTAAGTGCGGTGTAAGAAATAGAATTGCTTAAGGCAATTGTCGGCATGTAAAAACACATTGCCAATAGCATAATATAAATAAAGGTTTCCGGAGTGGAAACTTGTGGAATATAGAATAGAACTGCAGCATATAAAATATGAAGAATTCCGTATAATTTTTCAGCATTTACCCATCTGTCAGCGATAATTCCGGTCAGTGTTGGCATAAATAAAGAAGCAATTCCCATTGTTCCAAAAACCAGCCCAAACTGAGTTCCTTCCCAATTTTTGGTGCCAAACCAGTAATTCGCAATGGTAATTAACCAAGCTCCCCAAACAAAAAACTGAAGAAAACTCATTATTACCAATCTATTTTTAATTCCCATGAGACGAATTTTTTTTTATTTTAAAAAATTTACAAGGCGTAAATCTACTATTAAAAATGAGATCTGCAAATAATTATATCGTTTTAGTAATTTCATTTACCAATTCTAAAACAAGCTTGAATTGTTCCTCACGATTCAAATGTGAATTATCAATTTCTATTGCATCTTCAGCCATAACCAAAGGAGAATCTTCGCGATGCGTATCAATGTAATCACGCTCCTCTACATTTGCCAAAACTTCTTCAAATGTTACGGTATCAACTTTTGCGACCAACTCATCATAACGTCGTTTTGCTCTTGTAGTTGCGCTAGCGGTCATGAAAATTTTAAGTTCGGCATCCGGAAAAACTACGGTACCAATATCCCTGCCATCCATTACAATTCCTTTATCTTTTCCCATTTCTTTTTGTTGTTCCACTAATTTGGTGCGAACCTCAGAAACTTCGGCTACTTTACTCACAAAGCTTGACACTTCAATCGTTCTGATTTCGGTTTCGACATTGACATCATTCAAATACATTTCAGCGAAACCCAAATCAACATTGAATTTGAATTGCAATTTTATATTTGGCAGACTATTAATTAAAGTTTGTTTATCAAAAGAATCCGCATTTATGTAACCGTTTTGCATCGCAAAATAAGTCACTGCACGATACATCGCGCCCGTATCAACATAAATAAATCCTAAATGATTCGCTAGTTGGTTGGCCAACGTGCTTTTCCCTGTAGAGGAGAAACCATCAATGGCTATAGTAATTTTTTTATCCAAAATTTTTAATTTTAAGTTTTATGTTACACCAAAATCCTTATTGAAAATTAATTGTCAATCCAAAAAGGCTTGTATTTCCGGCCAATGTATATCTGGAATACGAATAATTGAACTTTAGTTTATTTAATTTGAGTCCAAACCCCAATGAAACTCCTGAGAAATTCCGTTGTTCTAAAAGCCGTAATTCCTCCGCTCTTCTAAAATTATATCCTATTCGAAGGTTAAATGCTTTTTTAGGGAAGAGTTCAACACCCACAATTACGTGTCGTAAAGTATTATTTACAAAAGATACTTTTTCTTCGGTGGATTCTCCATTAAATGAAGATTCCGATCGTGCAGGATTTGAAAAAGCAATATTCCACTGCTGTAAATTCTCCAATGTAAGATGCCAGCGAATAGGCACATTTTCTAATTCCTGTGAAACTCCAGCTATTATTTCGAGTGGCAATTGTTCATTAATACCATTATACGTAGAAAATTGAGTTCCAATGTTTCTGATGGCTAAACCCCAATTTACGTCGTTTCTTTCATCAATATACAAAGCACCGATATCAAGAGCTCCTCCAAAAGAATGATAGGTTTCTAAACTGGAAGAAATCAGTTTTGCACTGGCTCCAATGTGAATGTCAGTATAAGGAATGTTGTAAGAATAGCCAAAAGAAAGGGCTATTTCACTTCCTGTAAATTCTGCTGTTGGCTGACCATTTTCGTCATATCCTTCAAAATTGCCATAGTTGACGTAATTTACTCCAGCCTGAAAAGTTTGCAAATGACGGTCATATGTATACGCGTAAGAAGCTGTTCCGTAAGTCACTTCTTTGAAATAACTTCCATAATTCAAAGCTAGATGGTTGTCCATTTCTGCATTTATAGTTGCCGGATTAAAATGAACCTGATTAACGTCATCATCATAAATCGTAATTACTTTTCCTCCCAACGCTGCCTGTCTTGGCGACGTGACCAAGTTTAAAAACTGATAAGTATACTTCCCTCCTATCTGACTGTAAGAAACAGCGCAAATGATGAGGAAACAGTATTGAAGAAGTTTTTTTAACATGCTCTAAATTGCAGTTGGTGTAAAATAAAAACGCAACTGCGAAGATAAAATTATAAATACAATAAATGGCAACTTTGAAACTCGTAATCGCAAATAAAAAATCCAAATTCCATCTCTTGAAAATCAAGTTTTGGAAGTTGGATTTTTAACATTTAGAAGTTGTATTGATTACAAATCCTTTGCATTTTTAACTTTCTGATCAGTTAAAGCAAATTTTAATACTTCGCTCATTTCTTTCACATAATGAAAAGAAAGTCCTTCCAGATATTCTGGTTTTATTTCGTCAATATTACTTTTGTTTTCGTGACACAAAATGATTTCTTTAATGTTGGCTCTTTTGGCTGCCAGAATTTTTTCTTTAATTCCGCCTACTGGCAACACTTTTCCACGTAACGTGATTTCTCCTGTCATCGCCAGGTTTTTCTTCACTCGTTTTTGTGTAAACAACGAAACTAATGAAGTTAACATTGCAATTCCGGCACTTGGACCGTCTTTTGGAGTGGCTCCTTCCGGAACGTGTAAGTGAATATTATATTTCGATAGTATCTCTGAATCCAACCCCAAAAGTTTCGCATTTGCCTTAATATATTCTAAAGCAATGGTTGCAGATTCTTTCATGACCGTTCCTAAATTTCCAGTTATGGTCATGTTGCCTTTTCCCGGAGAAAGCAACGATTCTATAAACAGAATGTCACCACCAACAGAAGTCCAAGCCAAACCAGTTACCACACCAGCAACATCATTGTTCTCGTATTTATCTCTTTCTAGTCTTGGTACACCAAGCGTTTTTATGATATCTTCGTCGGTCACTTTTTTGTTATACTCTTCTTCCATTGCAACAGATTTTGCTGCATTACGGATTACTTGAGCAATTTTGGCCTCTAAACCACGAACACCCGATTCACGAGTGTATCCTTCGACAATTTTCTCTAATTGTTTTTTACCAATGCTTAAATCCTTTATCGTTAAACCGTGTTCTTTCAATTGTCTTGGAAACAAATGCTGGCGTGCAATTTCTACTTTTTCTTCAATCGTATAACCTGACATTTTGATAATTTCCATTCTGTCTTTCAACGCTGGTTGAATTGCTGCCATGTTATTTGAAGTCGCAATAAACATCACTTTAGATAAATCATATCCCATTTCAAGGAAGTTGTCATAAAACGAATTGTTTTGCTCCGGATCTAAAACCTCCAGCAATGCTGACGATGGATCTCCTTGATTACTATTTGATAACTTATCAATTTCATCCAAAACAAAAACCGGATTTGATGTTCCTGCTTTTTTCAAACTTTGAATAATTCGTCCTGGCATGGCACCGATGTAGGTTTTTCTGTGTCCTCGAATCTCCGCCTCATCACGTAAACCACCGAGAGAAATTCGAACATATTTCCGACCCAATGCTTCAGCTATAGAACGCCCGATAGATGTTTTTCCAACTCCCGGAGGTCCTGTCAAACAAATAATTGGAGACTTCATATCATTTCGCAATTTTAAAACTGCTAAATGTTCTATCATTCTTTTCTTAACATCTTCAAGACCAAAATGATCTCTGTCCAATATTTTTTGAGCTCTTTTTAAATCGAATTTATCTTTAGAATATTCATTCCAAGGCAATTCTAAGAATAACTCTAAATAGTTTCTTTGAATTCCAAAATCTGGCGCTTGCGGATTCATGCGGCGCATTTTAGACAATTCTTTTTCAAAATGTTTTTTGGTTTTCTCATCCCATTTTTTGGTCAAAGACTTCTGCAACATTTCGTCCATTTCTTCGTCCTGAGAAACGCCACCCAATTCTTCCTGGATGGTTTTCATTTGTTGATGGAGGAAATATTCACGTTGTTGTTGATCTAAATCAAAACGAACTTTAGATTGAATGTCGTTTTTTAATTCAAGTTTTTGCAACTCAATATTCATATAACGAAGCGTCTCTAAAGCTCTTTCTTTCAATTCATTAATAGCTAATAAATCTTGCTTCTCTTTAACAGAAAGATTCATATTAGAAGTCACAAAATTGACTAAAAACGATTGGCTTTCAATATTCTTAATAGCAAAAGTAGCTTCACTGGGAATATTTGGACTTTCTTTGATAATCTGAATGGCTAATTCTTTGATTGAATCCAGAATCGCTACAAATTCAGTATCATTTTTCTTAGGTCTTTTTTCAGGAACTTCCTTAATTTTCGCTGTAATATAAGGCGTTTCATTAATAACAGAATCAATTTCGAAACGTTTTTTACCTTGAAGAATTACGGTTACATTCCCATCAGGCATTTTAAGCACACGCAAAATACGGGCTACAGTACCTATTTTATGAATATCATCTTTGGTTGGATCTTCATCTTCCTCATTGATTTGAGCAACAACTCCAATAGTTTTTCCAGCGGCATTAGCATCATTAATCAGTTTTATTGATTTATCGCGTCCCGCAGTAATTGGTATCACAACTCCGGGAAATAAAACCATATTTCGTAAAGGTAAAATAGCCAATAATTCGGGTAAAGCCTCATTATTCATTTCCTCCTCATCCTCGGGAGTCAAAAGTGGAATTAAATCTGCTTCCGAATCAAATTCCTGAAGTGACAGATTGTCAATAGTAAGTATTTTATGATTTGACATATATTATTTAAGTCTTTTTGTCATTAAAAAATTCATTCTTTAAGCAAATATAGGGTTTCAAAATATTCTTTTTAGATAAAAGCAATGTTTAATCTTCATTATCTGCATAGCGCTGAATGAGTCAATCTTTGTGCCAAAAGAAACTATCTTTATCCTATTTTTCATCAGAAAGTGATATTTTAGACACAACAAAAGCATCAAAATAAATAAAGATTTAAACCCCATAGAAAAATAGTTTATATTCCTGTAAAAATAAATTTTGATTGTAATTTGAATTCACAATAGAAAAAAAGTATAGGCTTTTTTTCAATATCAGCTAAATTTCGACTTTTCCGAATAGTTTTAAATTAAAAAATTAAATTAATTCTATGTTTCTATGTGGTTCAATTTTTAATGAGTTTGACCGCTGATTTTAGATACGACAAACAAGAACCAAATAAAATAATTGAGCATGTTTTGATGCTTACTTAAGTGATTCGGGTCATATGATAATAGCTGGGAGAATAGTCAATTTTAGCAGTAATTTCAATGATTTCAATGCTAGTAATGCTTGCGATTTTAAAGCTAAAAACGTAAAAATTACCGTTTCTGATTTAGGAGACAATACAGTTTTCTGCAGCGAAAACCTTTATGCAAGAGTTTCGGGCTCGGGAGATGTTGAATACAAAGGTGATCCTAAGAAAAAAGATATAAAAATGAATGGTTCCGGTACCATCTCTAAGTCTTAACTCGACAATATTCTTTTAAAGTAAAGGTGTTCTATTACTTTAGGACACCTTTTTTTGGAACTCTTCTCAACAAAACAACAGCCACAACAAAGAATACTCCCAAAAATACGATGGCAAGTCTTGGACTGCCGGTAATTTGGTCAATAATTCCATACACTAACATGCCTATTACGATGCCAATTTTTTCAGCAACATCATAAAAACTAAAAAAAGAAGCGGTATCCTGTGTTTCTGGTAATAATTTTGAATAAGTGGAGCGCGATAATGCCTGAATCCCTCCCATCACAAGGCCTGCAATAGATGCCATCACATAAAAATGTATGGGCAAAGTAATAAAAAATGCAAGTGCACAAAATACTGCCCAAATACAATTGATCCCAATTAAAGTGGGAATATTTCCGAATTTGCCTGAAGCTCTTGAAGTTATTATGGCTCCAAGAACAGCCACTAATTGAATAATTAAAATACAAATAATTAAACCTGTTGTACTTTCGGCTTTAGAAGACCAAGCAATTTCCTGTGCGCCAAAGTAAGTGGCAACAAGCATTACTGTTTGTACGGCCATACTTGAAACAAAAAAACTGCCTAAATACCGCTTTAATGCAATGTTTTCGTTCAATAAAAACCAAACTATTTTTAACTCTTTCAAACCATTAAAAATAACATGGTGTGTTACTTTACGATCGGCATTTTTATTGCCTTTTGGCAAAAAATAATACGTATACTGACTGAATACAATCCACCACACACCAACCATAATAAAGGAATATCGCATGGCTTTCATCGCCGCTTCTCCATCAGTTCCTGTAATTCCAAAAAGTTTTGGTTTCATTATCATCGCTAAATTAATGATCAATAAAATCACACTTCCAATGTATCCTAAGGAATATCCTTTGGCACTGATTTTATCCTGTTGCTCCACATAAGCTATATCAGGCAAATATGAATTATAAAAAACCAAACTTCCCCAATATCCAATCAATCCAAAAAAGTAAAATGCCAATCCAATGTATATACTTTCAAGATTGAACCAATATAATCCCATACAAGATAATGCTCCCAAATAACAAAAGAACTTCATAAATGATTTTTTATCCCCCACATAATCAGCAATACCTGATAATAAAGGTGAAATAAAAGCGACCAATAAAAATGCAAAAGCGGTAACAAAACTAATTAAAGCTGAATTTTTCAGATGTACACCAAAAACATCAATATAATGATCTCGTTCCGAAAATAAAGCTTCGTAAAAAATTGGAAACACGGCAGATGCGATGGTAAGCGTATAAACTGAATTTGCCCAGTCATAAAAAGCCCAAGCGTTTAATAATTTAGTACTTCCTTTTTGTAAATCTGCCATGATTAATTTTTTTATGATGCGAATTTATTTATTTTTCGTTAAGAATTGTAAAAAAAATGAATAAATCATGGGTTAACAAATCATTAATAAACACGAACAGTTATAAATATCTAAAAGGCAGAATACAAAAAAAGCTATCCCTTTTGAGGATAGCTTAAACTATTTTTTAGATAAAAATTACTTGTAAATGACTCCAACTTTAGCCGCTAAAGCTTTTGCTTCAGGAATTAATGCTTTTAAGTTTGCGATTCTTGTAGCATCAGACGGGTGTGTACTCATAAATTCTGGTGGTGCTTGTCCGGCTGATTGCGCAGACATTCTTTGCCAGAAGGTAATAGATTGTTCTGGATTATATCCTGCAATTGCCATTAGAGTAAGACCTATTTTATCCGCTTCCGTTTCGTGATTTCTGCTAAAAGGAAGCATTGCTCCATATTGCGTAGTTACACCATAAGCTTGTTGCCAGATTTGTTGATTTTCCGCGCTTTTTCCACCTGTTGCAACAGCAACTCCTACAGCTCCTAATTGTTGCAATTGAGCCGCACTCATACGTTGCGCTCCATGATTTGCCAATGCATGAGAAACTTCATGTCCAATTACAGTAGCTAAACCTGAATCGTCTTTAGTGATTGGCAAAATTCCTGAATAAACAACAATTTTCCCTCCTGGCATACACCATGCATTCACTTCTTTATTGTCAATTAATTTATATTCCCAACGGTAGTCCTGTAAATATTGCGCTTGTCCTAAATAGGTTAAATATTTTTCGGCTGCAGCTTTAATTCGCATTCCAACTGCTTCCACTTTTCTGGCATCTGCAGTACCGGTAATTACTTTATTTTCCTTTAAAAAAGTACCGTATTGTTGAAAAGATGTTGGAAACAATTCACTGTTAGAAACAAAATTTAAACTTTTTTTCCCTGTAATTGGATTAGTAGCACAAGAATAAATTAATCCTACTGCAAAAATTCCTACTATTAAATGCTTTTTCATAATTTTATCTTTTAAATATTCATCAAAAATACAACTGTTTTTAACAATAAAATTTATATAATTAAATGTAAAAGTATCATCTTTTTTGTTATTCACCAGTAATATGAAATGCCGTAAATTCTTTATCAACAATTATGTAACTTTCATTTTCTAAAGTATTTCTGTCAAACGACACTTCCACATTATCAATCTCAATCATTTTAACTTTAAAGGGTAATCCGATTAGATTTATTTTATATTTCGAATAATTCGTATCGTATTTTCCTTCTTTATGCAACTGAACAATCAGTTCATTCTCTTTACCAGTTATTTGAAACGATAAAAAACTGTATCTCCCTTTTTTATAATCGTAACCATCTTGCGCATCTTCATAAACTACAGACTTTTCTTTTCCCTCTTTATAATAAATATCGAGTGTTAATTCCTCAAATTCTAATTCTCCGACATATTGTTGAACAGGATATTTAGGGATAATAGCTCCCGCTTTCACAAAAATTGGAATTTGATCAAATTTAGTGTCTACCCAAATTTCTTTTCCTCCTTTTACTTTTTCGTTAGTCCAATAATTATACCAGTGTCCACGAGGAATATACATTCTTCTGCCCAAAGCATTTGGTTCTAAAATTGGACAAACTAATATTTGATTTCCAAATACAAATTCATCATTTCTGTAGTGCGTCTGAATATCTTCTTGATCGTAATACACTAATGGTTTCAACATAGGAATTCCTTCCTCAATGTACTGCCAAAACATAGTATATAAATAAGGCAACAATTGATACCTCAAATTGACAAATTTTCTGGTAATATCAATTACTTCTTCATCAAAAGCCCATGGCTCTTGATCTCCGTGATCTCCAGAGGAATGCGTTCTACAAAACGGATGGAAAACACCCAATTGAATCCATCTAGCGTATAATTCTCCGGAAGGTTGTTCCGCAAATCCACCGATATCTGAGCCTGTAAAACCCATCCCGGAAATTGACATTCTTTGCACCTGAATATTGGCAATCCATAAATGCTCCCAAGTGGCCACATTATCTCCAGTCCAAGAAGACGTGTAGCGTTGCGCCCCGGCGTACGCTGATCTTGTGATTACAAATGGTCTTTTTGGATAAGCAAATCGTTTTACACCGTGATAAGTTGCTCTGGCCATTTGTGTACCGTAAATGTTGTGTGCTTTTCTATGGCTGCAAGGATTTCCGTCGTAATCGTGGCGTACATCCATAGGAAATGTTTTATTAGGAACCTCCATTACTGCGGGTTCATTCATGTCATTCCACACTCCTTTTACTCCAATCTCCGAAATTAATTCTTTAAATAGTCCTGCCCACCATTCTCGTACTGCAGGGTTTGTATAATCCGGAAAATTACATTCTCCCGGCCAAACTTTCCCTTTCATGTATGGACCGTCAGCTCTTTTACAGAAATAATCTTTTTCTAAAGCTTCTTTATAAACAGCGTATTCTTTGTCAATTTTTATTCCTGGGTCAATAATTACAACCGTTTTGAAACCATCTTCTGCTAATTCAGCCACCATTCTCTTTGGATCTGGAAAATATTCTTTATTCCAAGTAAAACATCGAAAACCTTCCATATAATCAATATCCAAATACAACGCATCGCAAGGAATTTTCAACTCTCTAAATTTGGCAGCAACTTCTTTTAAATTACTTTCTGGATAATAACTCCATTTACATTGGTGGTATCCCAGTGCCCAAAGTGGCGGTAATTCGGGTTTTCCAGTCAAATCAGTATAAGTGGTAACTACATCTTGCATTTGTGGTCCATAAATGAAATAGTAATTCATTTCTCCGCCTTCTGCCCAATAACTGGTTACGTTTCTTCTTTCGTGACAAAAATCAAAATAAGTTCTGAACGTATTATCAAAGAATATACCGTACGACTGCTTGTTTTGTAGTCCAATGTAAAATGGAACTACTTTATATAATGGTTCCTGATCTTTTTGAAAAGCATATTGATCTGTCGCAAAATTCTCCAGTCTTTTTCCTTTCAAATTCAATTGGGTTGCTTTATCACCAAGTCCGTAAAAACATTCCCCATCTTTTGAAGCCTTACTCATTTTTACGATATTCCCACCGTATTCATAGCTTTCTTCCCAATGGAACCCCAATTCGTCCTCTAAAATAATATTATCCTCCAAATCATAAATAGACAATCTCATGTCTATTTTTTGAATTCTGCATTTTACTTTACTTGTTTTTATCTGATAATACTCTTCCACTTCAGAAACCTCAAGAAAATTATATCCATGAGAATGACTTTTATCAATTGCATAAGAAAAATCATTACTGAAATATCCTTTTGTAGTAAATCTAAATCGGATTAAACTGTCTCTTAATACCGTTACTTTTAATATGACACTATTTTCAGTGTGAAAACATATGGAATCTACCTCATGTTCAAAAGAAACTATTTTTGTGGGATATAAATCTCCTTTGTATTCTAATTCTGTATTTGTAATCATGTTTTATGGTATTAATTCTAATCAATTTTTAATTTTCAAAAATACAAAAATACTTTTAAGCTTATGTAGATCTGATGTGTATTAACGAAAACGTTGTAGTTTATTTCAATGTAACAATCAGCTATATAAACTAATGGCTTCCAAAATAAATGAAAACCATTAGTAGTATTTATTTAAAAATAAGGGAGTTTTTTTACTTATGAAATCTTAAATACAATTACACTCAAAGGAGGTAAAAGCAACTCAGTAGAGTAATCTCTTCCATCATAAGGCATGGCCTCGACTGCTATTTTTTTAACATTAGAAACTCCGCTTCCTCCATATTCTAAAGCATCACTATTAAAAATTTCGGTTAATTTACCTTTTTTAGGTAAACCAATTCGATAATCAGGGCGTATAACCTGAGTAAAATTGCAAATTACAATTACATCGTCTTTTGGATCATTTCCTTTTCGAATGAAAGACATCACAGCATTTTGATGATCGGAGTAATTAATCCATTCAAAACCTTCCGAACTGAATTGTTTTTCGTGTAATGCAGGTTGTGTTTTATAGAGTTTATTCAAATCCGTAATTAATTTTTTGATGCCGGCATGAAACGGATATTGTAACAAATGCCAGTCTAAACTTTCTGAAAAATTCCATTCGCTGCTTTGTCCAAATTCACTTCCCATAAACAATAATTTTGTTCCGGGATGCATAAACATATAACCATACAGTAATCTTAAATTCGCGAATTTTTGCCATTCATCTCCTGGCATTCTTCCTGCTATAGATTTTTTTCCGTACACTACTTCGTCATGCGAAAGCGGTAACATAAAATTTTCCGAAAAAGTATAGGTCATCGAGAAAGTCAAATCATTTTGATGGTACTTTCTGTACACCGTGTCTTTTTGAAAATATTCCAAAGTATCGTGCATCCAACCCATCATCCATTTCATTCCAAAACCCAAACCACCTATAGATGTTGGTCTGGAAACCATTGGGAACGAAGTGCTTTCTTCGGCAATAGTTTGTACGCCTTCAAAATTAGAATAAACGGCTTCGTTAAATTCTTTCAGAAAACTGATAGTATCTAGATTTTCTCTTCCACCGTAAATATTAGGTTCCCATTCGCCATCGTTTCTGGAATAATCCAAATACAACATCGAGGCGACAGCATCAACGCGAAGCGCATCAGCATGATAATGTTGCAACCAAAATAATGCATTACTGATTAAGAACGAACGAACTTCGTTTCGTCCATAATTAAACACTAAACTTTTCCAATCAGGATGATATCCTTTTTTACGATCTGGATGTTCAAAAAGATTCGATCCGTCAAAAAATCCTAAACCATGGGCATCGTCAGGAAAATGAGAAGGAACCCAATCCAGAATTACTCCAATCCCGGCTTCATGCAATTTATCTACTAAATGCATGAATTCCTGCGGATTCCCAAAACGGGAAGTTGGTGCAAAATATCCCACTAATTGGTATCCCCAAGAAGGATCGTAAGGATACTCCATTATTGGCATGAACTCTACATGAGTAAAGCCAGTTTCTTTCACATAGTTTACTAAATCTTCGGCAAATTCGAGATAAGTTAAAAACCGATTTTCATCTGTGTGACGTTTCCAAGAGCCTAAATGTACTTCATACACTGAGTAAGGTTTGTCTAAACCATTATGATTTTGACGGGTTTCCATCCAGTTAGCATCTTTCCAATTATACTCTAAATCCCAAACTACTGATGCTGTATGCGGTGGTTTCTCACAATAAAAAGCAAACGGGTCGGCTTTCTCAGTACTAATTCCGCCATTATTGGATTGTATTTTATATTTATAGGTGGTCCCTTTTTCTACATTTGGAATAAATCCTTCCCAAATACCGGAGGAATCCCAACGAACTTCTAAAAGATGCTCGCCTTGTGTCCAAAAATTAAATTCCCCAACAACAGAAACGGAATGCGCTGTTGGTGCCCAAACGGCAAAATAAACACCATCCAATCCGTCAACCGTGGTAAGATGTGCGCCTAATTTTTCGTAAAGGCGGAAATGTTTTCCAGCTTTAAATAAATCAATATCAAAATCGGTAAAAAAGGAATGCGAGATAACTTTACTCATATAACAATTGTATGCTTCTGCTTTATGTAAAAATCAGAATATTAGTGTAAGAAAAACAGTTTTAAGATTTATTTGATAATATAATTATCCGGTATAACTGCTCCTTTTTTAATAACAACAATTCCATCTTTTATGGCGTACAACTCATTAGAAAAGTCTTGTAAATGGTTTCCACCATTGATGTAAACGTCATCACCAATTCTGCAGTTTTTATCCACGATCGCATTGCTAATAAAACATCTTTCCCCAATTCCCACCAATTGTCTGTCGCTTTTAAGATCTTCATTCATATCATCAATATTCTGATAGAAATCATTACCCATTACGTAACTGTTTTGAATTATGGTTCCTTCCCCTATTCTGGATCGAATACCAATTACAGAACGATTAATTTCTTTGGCATTCAAAATACAACCTTCCGAAATCAATGATCTATCAACCATTGTTTTTTGGAATTTTGATGGTGGCAACAATCTTGGTCTGGTAAATATTTTATTTTCGTTATCAAATAAATTGAATTTTGGCAAGTCATCTGTTAATCCTATATTCGCTTCAAAAAAGGAATCAATATTACCAATATCCGTCCAATATCCTTCATATTGATAACTTAAAATTTTTTTGTGCCCTACTGCCTGAGGAATAATTTCTTTACCAAAATCTTTGGTTTCTTTATTGGACATAATGTCTACCAACAGTTTTTTGTTGAAAATGTAGATTCCCATTGAAGCCAGGTAATTTTTCCCTTCACTTTTCATTTGTTCACTCACATCCGATTCCCAGTCTGGCAACAATTCTTTAGCCGGTTTTTCAATAAAAGATTCAATACAGCTTTCGGAGTTTGTTTTTAATATCCCAAATTCAGGCGCATCCTTAGCATTTACTGGCAAAGTAGCAATAGAGATGTCAGCTTCGTTCTTTATGTGTTCTTCTAACATATCGTTGAAATCCATTTGGTACAACTGATCACCGGAAAGTATCAACGCATAATCAAAATCATGATTTAAGAAGTGAGGCATACATTGTCTTACAGCATCCGCGGTACCTTGAAACCAAGTTGGATTGTCAGGAGTTTGTTCTGCTGCAAGAATATCAACAAAAGCATGGCTGAAAATACTAAAGTTATAGGTGTTTTTGATGTGTGCATTTAAGGAAGCGGAGTTAAACTGCGTCAATACAAACATCCTGTAAATATCTGAATTCATACAATTTGAAATTGGAATGTCAACCAATCTATATTTGCCTCCAATTGGCACAGCTGGTTTTGATCTTGATTCTGTCAACGGATATAATCGAGATCCTTGTCCTCCACCTAAAATTATTGCAATTACATTTTTCTTTTTGGCTTTCATTTCTTGTTAATTATTAGTTTGTACATTTCTATATATTCCTGACAAACACGCTCCCAAGAATGGTCCGTGTTCATTCCTATTTTTCTAATTTTATTAAAATGTTTTTTGTCGTCGTATAAATCAATTGCTCTCTGAATCGAATAACATATATCGCCAACTGTGGCCTGATCATGACAAATCCCATTTCCGTCATCACCAAAGTCAATTACCGTATCTCTTAGTCCACCTGTTCGTCTCACAATAGGAATTGTTCCGTAGCGTAAAGAATACATTTGGTTCAAACCACAAGGTTCTACTCTGGAAGGCATTAATAAATAATCAGAACCGGCGTAAATCAAGTGTGCTAGTTCTTCATTGTATCCAATGAACGTATTGTAATTTCCCTTGTAATCTTGTAGCAAACTATTTAATTGATTTTCAATAACTTTATTTCCAGAACCTAAAATCAAAATATTAATTTGCTGATAATTTTCTGACAATGCAAGCGCTGCGGCATGCGGCAATAAATCACCTCCTTTTTCTTCTAATAATCTTCCTATAAAACTAAAAAGTGGTTTTGTTGGATCCAGATTGAAGAGGTTACATAACTTTTCTTTATTTTCCTGTTTTCCTTTTTCAAAATTTTTAATTGAATAGTTTTTTTCCAGCATGGCATCATTTGCTGGATCCCAAACTTCGATATCAATTCCGTTTAAAATTCCTTTAGATTTATAACGCACCAGATTAAATAAGGATTCTAGTCCGTTTGCTGAATAATTGATTTCATTCAGATAATTAGGCGAAACTGTCGTTACAGCCCAAGCACACTTAATGGCAACTGCCAATGAATTGATGCAATTATCCCATTCTAAAACGTTGACATGAGCCAAATCAAATTCTGGTAAATAATACAATTTATCAAATCCAAACTGACCTTGATACAAACCATTATGAATGGTAATCATGGAAGGAATACTCCGTAATTTTTCGTATTTATGGCAATACAACATCATAAACGGAATCAAACCCGTATGATGATCGTGACAATTAATGACATCCGCCACTTCGCTTCTGCTTGTAATCCAATCCAAAGTTGCAATTTGGAAAGATAAAAAACGCTCGATATCGTCTTGATATCCATAAACATCTTTTCTATCAAATAATTCCTGGATTTCAACCAAATACAATTCAAATCCTAACTTATCTGTTTTTTCTTTAAGAATATTAAAAGGAAAATTGAAATCCCCCAACTTTACATGCCCCCAATAGACACATTCAAAATCATTTTCTTTTTTAAATTTTGTGTCGTAGCAAGGCATCACTACACGTACTTTATGTCCTGCATTATTTTGATATTTTGGCAATGCGCCAACAACGTCAGCTAAACCTCCTACTTTCGCAACGGGATAACATTCTGCGCTGATATGAAATATTTCCATTTATGAAATTTTAATGTTTTCAGTAAATTCTTCTATGATTGGAATATTTAATATTTGAGTCTTTTATGTTAATACCAATAAAAAACTTTATAAAAAATACTACTTTTATGTTTTTCTAAATTTACTAAAAAATTTATAGAATAATAACTCGGTTAAAAATTTATTGAAATGACAAAAAAAACTTCTAATCATACCCAATCATTGAAAATTCCTAAGATAATTTTATTAACCAGTAAATTAATCTCTTTTATTTCTCCAAAACTAATTACATTATTTGCTGCTAAACTCTTTACGACACCGATAAAACATAAAATTCCAAAAAGAGAATTAGAAATGGATTACAAAAGCATTCAAAAATTAATCCGAGTGCCCGCAATTGATAAGGAGGTTGTTTTGTATCAATATGGAAAAAGCGAGAAGAAAATTTTATTAGTACACGGTTGGTCAGGACGCGGAACTCAATTATTCAAAATAGCCGACGAATTATTAAAAGCCGGATATTCAACTATTAGTTTTGATGCTCCAGCGCATGGAAAATCACCCGGTAAAACTACTATTATGGTCGATTTCATCGCTACAATTTTAGAAATAGAGAAGCAATTTGGACCGTTTGAAGCAGCCATTGGTCATTCATTAGGAGGAATGTCCGTTTTAAATGCGATAAAAAAAGGTTTAAAAGTAAATCATGCCGTAGTGATTGGCAGTGGAGACATTGTGGAAGATATTATGGATGATTTTGTAGCAAAATTAGAATTGAAACCAGCTGTAAGCACTCTTTTGCGCCTGTATTTCGAAAAAAAATACGGAGAAAAAATGAGTAATTATTCTGCTTTCCTAGCCGCCAAGGAAACTGCTATTCCAGTTTTAGTAATACATGACAATCACGACCCTGAAGTTCCCGTAAAGGCTGGAATTCACATTCATAAATATTTAAAAAATGGAGAGTTACTATTAACAGACGGATTAGGACATAGAAAGATTCTAGGAAACCCTAAAGTAATTGAAAAAACAGTTCAATTCATCCAAAATAAATAATTGAAATACAACACTATACAATTAAAAAAAAATAATCATGAAATATCCTGTAGAAAAAACCGAACAAGAATGGAAAGAACAATTAGGCGAGGAACGCTATAGAATTCTTCGACAAAAAGGGACTGAATATCCACACACGGGAACATATAACTTGCTTTATGAAAAAGGAACGTATTGCTGCGGCGCCTGCGGAGAACCTTTGTTCGAAAGCAATTCTAAGTTTTATGCGCATTGCGGTTGGCCGTCATTTGATGAATCCATTCCTGGAAAAGTTGAATATATTTCAGATGTTACGCATGGCATGAAACGTACCGAAATCCTTTGTGCAAATTGCGGCAGCCATTTAGGGCATGTGTTTGATGACGGACCTACAAAAACCGGACAACGCTATTGTGTGAACTCTTTATCAGTGGACTTTAAAGAATAGTGATACGGATTTATTTGAAAACTTAACGCAAAGGGCAAAAAATTTAGAATTAATTGTAACAAACAGGTGGGAAAAAAACATTCGTTGGAGTGTCATAATTTAAACGAATTTATGGTGACGGTAATTTAATAAGCGCAGAATTCCAATGCCAATATTAAAAAAATTGCCACAATAGTATTTAAAGCATACTCAAATATGGAAAACTCAACGATTTCTAATGAGGAAGCATTATTCCTGTGTATATCTGAAGTCGGAAATTTTGGAACCAAAGCAAAATGGCTTTTAAAATAGCGCAAACCACCCAAAAAGACGAAAACATTCGACTAACCATGGAGGGTTTAGTTGCATTGAAGAGAAGCTGAAGATGATTCGCTAATCTAATTCTTCGAGAAGCAAAAGTTCTTGTATTAGGTATGATCGCCGATTTACATGTTATTAGAGTAGTTCCGAGAATTGCAATTATAAAAGAAACCTAAGATGGAATTAAATCCAAAAAAATAGTTGATGCGAGTATCGCTAAAAAAATTTTTGGGAGAAATTGGGATGGCTATTTCATTTTTAGGATGAGACATTTGCCGCCCACAATTCAAATGTCCAGAATATTTAATTAACTCCATTTGTGAATATTAAGTAAAAATAAAAGGGTAAAAAGTGATTCACTCTTTACCCTTTTTCATATTCTTTAATCGCGTGAATAATTATAAAAAAGACGGCTTAAATGCTGGTTTTAGTCGCTTTTTAGATGCTTGTTCATACGCATAACCTAATCCGATTAATTCTCCTTCAGTGTACGGCGTTCCAAAAAAAGATAATCCAACGGGTAAATCATACACTATCCCATTTGGAACAGTAATGTGTGGATATCCACTTGCCGCTGCTGGCGATGTTAAAGAATATCCTCCCCAGCGATCCCCGTAAATCATATCAATACTGCAAGCAGGGCCCATCGTTATTCCACAAATGGCATCCAACTTATTTTCTTCAAAAACAGCTTTTAAAATACTTTTACTTCCTTCGAAACTTGCAGCTAATGCTTCCAAGTATTTTTTATCATCCAAACCTTTTTTTGCGTTAGAACTCTCTAATGTTTCTTGTTTAAAATAAGGCATTGCTTTATCTTCATTACTGCTATTAAAATCTATTACATCTTTTAAAGTTTTTACTTTTGCATTAGCCGTAGCCAAGTAGCTGTTCAATCCGTCTTTAAATTCATATTGTAAAACTTCAAATTCGGCTTGACCAAAAGCATTAATTTTATCGAAATAGTCAATTTCGACAATGACAGCACCTTGCTTTTTTAGTAAGTTAATGGCATCGTTTAAAAGTGCATTGATGTATTTATTATCTCCTTGCGGTTTTTTCTCAATACCAATCCTTTTTCCTTTCAAAGCGTTTGCATCTAAAAATGTCGTGTAATCTTTATGAGCTTTCCCTTTGCTTTCAAGCGTTACGGCATCATCTTGGTCATCAGCAGCAATTGCACCTAATAGTATTGCCGCATCGGTTACGTTTCTTGCCATTGGACCAGCTGTATCTTGTGTTTTTGAAATCGGAATAATTCCTGAACGGCTAACCAAACCTACTGTTGGTTTGATCCCCACAATTCCATTTACTGAAGCTGGGCAAACAATAGAACCATCCGTTTCGGTTCCAATAGCAACTACGCAAAGATTGGCTGACACAGCGGTACCTGATCCCGCACTGGAACCACATGGATTGTGATCTAAAATGTAAGGATTTTTAGTCTGCCCGCCCCTGCTGCTCCATCCGGAACACGATTGCGTGGAACGAAAATTTGCCCATTCACTCAAATTGGTTTTGCCAATGATTACTGCTCCAGCCTCTCTCAGTTTTTTAACAACAAAAGCATCTTTTAAAGCAATATTCCCTGCCATAGCCAAAGATCCTGCGGTTGTTTGCATTTTATCGGCAGTGTCTATATTATCTTTTATCAAAACAGGAATTCCGTGTAAAGGCCCTCTGATTTTGCCTGCCATCAATTCTTTATCCATTGCAACAGCAATAGTTACTGCATCCGGATTGATTTCAATAACCGAATTTAATTGAGGTCCATTCTTATCTACCGCTTCAATTCGTTTCAAGTACAGTTGCACTAATTGTTCCGAAGTATATTTTCCGGAAGTTAATTTCTCTCTTAAACTGCCAATGGTTTCTTCATCCAGTTCAAAGGCTTCATTAGAATCTCCTAATGGTACTGAATCTTCATTCTTTTTAGTACTGGAGGTGCAACCGGTAACCAAAAGTGTGGTAAGACCTGCAGAAGCAAGAGTTGCAGTGGTTAAAAAAGATCGTCTTTTCATAGGTTAAGTTATTTATGTGGTTATCGATTTATTAAACAAAAAACTAAAGTAGTTTTTTTTCACAAGATACAATAACCTATTAATTGGAACAAATGTTAAAGTTTAAATTCTCTTAATATGGAAATAAACGAAAATAAACTCCTAAACAAAAAAAAACGAAAATAAAATGGAAATTAAAATTATATACGTAAAAACACGGACTAGCTTTCGTTGAGGATGTTTGTAATGAACGGCATCATTTTTTAAAAAATTACTGAAAAACAACATCAATTTGCTTTCAAATAGTTTTGATAATTGCTTGCTTAAAACATGTGTAAAAGTGAATAAAGTGCTTTTTTCTAATGAGGAATTCCCCTTATTATTTCCATCTTTAGTATCACTAAACCCAACAATACTATTACAGTGATAATTTCTTAAAAATCCTCTATTCTCGTCTTCTTCCTCTTCAATATTCCTTAAAACGAAAAACCAAGAACAGATCAAAAAACTGAGTAGCATAAAATATATTGAAAAATCAATTTCTGAACCTTTCACAAGGGTAAAATAGTATATTCCGAAGCCAATATTAGAAAGTAAAAGCGATTTGTAAGGAGAATTTGACTTAGCTTCTACAAGGAAACTTAGTAGAATAATACCAAAAGCGATATAAGAAAAAACTGTAAAATTTTGCAGATGCAAAAAAATAGAATCCATAATTAAAACTGTATTATTTACTTTATAATAATGTGATTTTTTGAAAGAAAAGTAAATGCCTGCCTTGACAATTCCCTTACGGATGTTGCGGACATAAAAAGCTTGTTAAACTCAAAATAAAAGAACATATAGCACCACAATATTTACAAAATTATTGCGCTTTTTCCAGACCTTAAAATACTATTGCTTTTGAAAACACAATTTTAACAGTAATACGTTTGCATATGATTTGATCTTTGATTTACCTCCTTTGAAACAAAAATATAGGTTTACCGTAAGCCCAATTAAATCATCTTATGAAAGGTGCTTTTTAAGCTATGAAAGAGCTCAATTGGTTTGTAAAGATAAAAGGCTCCAATCCAAAATTGGATTAGAGCCTTTATAATTATTCATTTCAACTATTATATAGTCAGTCTTATGGTCACTGTCGTTCCATTATTTTCTGTAAACTGAATGTCAATCGGATTGACATTTGAATTTTGTAAAAGCGAAAGTCTTTCTATAGTCAACTGAATGCCTTTCGAATTATGAATTTTCGTTTTTTTAGCAGCATTTAAGCTCATACCATTGTCAATAATTTTGCATTCTAAAATATTCTTAGTCAACATTTCAAAAGAGATTGTCAATTTTGGAGCAGGATGCGAAGCGTAAAAAGCATGAACAAAAACATTTTCAACAAAAGGCTGCAACAACATGGTAGGAATTTTGGAATGGTAAACATCTACGTCAGAACCAATATGGAATTCCGTTTTAATTCGGTTATCAAAACGCATATTTTCAATCATAATATAGGATTTCAAATACTCAATCTCTTCTTCAATCGCAATCGTTTGTTTAGATGAATTTTCTAATGTTTGACGAATTAATTTAGCAAACTCTCCTATGTATTTCAAAGAATTACCGATATCATTACTAATAATATAATCCTGTATGGCATTCATTGCATTAAATGTAAAGTGAGGATTCATTTGGCTTAACAAAGCTTCCAGCTTGGTTTCTGCGATACGTTTTTGTATCACTGCCTGCTCTCTGGATTTCTTTTTAGATTTAAAAATCAAATACACTAAAACATTAAAAATAGACAAAACCGCTAAAGCAATAAACCACCACGTCATCCAAAAAGGAGGTCGAATATGAATTTCCAATAATTTAAAAATGGTTGCTTTCCCTGCATTCGAATCAAAAACTTCAACCTCTAAATTATAGTTACCGTACGGCAAATAAGGTAAAAACAGGTTTGTTTTTTCACTATACGGACTCCATCGATTGGTACTTTTTAGACGATATCGAAATTTTAATTTATTAGGAAAATCATGCCCTTTTGGTATAAAATTAATGGAAAAGGAATTGTCTTTGTAATCACAAATTAATTCTTTTGAATTATAACGAAACCATTTATAATTAGAGGAACTAATTGGAACATTGTTAATTTCGATTGTTGAAATTGTCATCTCTGACACGGTCATTTGTGGCGCTATTAATCGGTCTAAATCAATTGTGTAATATCCTTTTTTGGTTCCCAACCACAATTGATTTTCGAATATTTGTGAAGTGGTAACCGCGCAATCTTTCAATCCTTGCTCTTTATCAATCGATCGAACAACACCATCCTTATACAAGTTGATTCCTTTTTCGGTTCCGATGAGAATAAAATCTTTAAACGATTCTAAAAACAGAATAGTATTACCTACAATCTCTTTTTTAGAAATAATTTTTAAAATTTTAAAAGCTTTTGAGTCATCTACAATAAAAACATTTCCAAATTCGGCAGCCAAAATAAGTTGTCCCTTGCTATTAACTGTAATATGTTTGAGCTTTTTCTCCATCCAAATTCCTTCTGCTAAGTAAGAATGAAACTGATTATTTTTATAGACATACAATCCATTAAAAACAGATAGAAGATAAGTTTTGTCATTATAATTGAGAGCTTTTACGATGGCCGTAACCTTTTCATCTAAAGATTTTACTTTCAAATTATAAATATCATCATATACATGAACTCCACCATAAGGATTGGTCTCAAAAAAATTATTATTTGGAGTAAAACCAAATTCATAAGTGTGAATGGGAACATAGTTTATTATCTTTCCCTCAAAATTAATTTCGAAAAGTCCAATATTACTACTAGTCCAAAGGACTTTACCATGCTTTACGAGCCTATAAAATTCGATACCGCTTGCCGGTAACTTATAATTCAATTCAAAAAAATCATCAGCGTGTGTGGGCAATGGTTTTTTAGTTTTCTTTATAAAATCTATTTCTGCCTTTTTAAAATCGGATAAAGAAATATTACTTAAAAGAGTATTAGAAGCATTGAAAATAGAGATCCCTTTATGGTGCAAAATGACTTTTTGATTATTAAAAACTTCAAAATCAATAATCGATTTCTCCTCAAACAAGTTATAATTAATCATTTTATTCAACCGAACTTCATAAATTCCTTTGTCTTTCGAACCTACATAAAGAATATCTTTTGATTTATCATAAACAACATTGAGTAAATTTCGGGAATCAATACCATAATAATCTGAAACATTAACCATCTTATTATTAGAAATTTGATACAATCCACCATCGCTGTCGAAAAGGCCCCAAGAAGCAGCTAAAATGTTATTTCTGTTGTCTTTTACATAGTCCCAAATAATAGATTGACCAAACGTGTTTGTAGATAGAAGACCCTTTTTTAGATGTTCTAATTCAATAATATTAATAAATCCTTTATTGCTTAAATAGAGTTTAGAATCAAAATTTCCTAAACTATAAGCGTGTGAATCCTTGGCATTTCCAGTAATTTTAAATTCTACAATAGGTACAATTTTCGGAATGGAGCTAGAAAAATCAACTTTAAACAGACCCTCGTTAATAGTCGAAAAATAAACTGCCTTTTTGTAAGTAAAAAAATCACTTACCATAAACACTCCAAAATGAGGACGAATTCCTTTTGTTGTAACAACTTCATTGGTCTTAATGTCGATGATAGAAATACCTAATTCAGTTCCAATAAACATTTTATTTTTATACGAAAATAATTTTCTAACCCGATCTAAGGGCAATCCATTTTTTACATTAAAAACAGTAAACTTTTTACCATCATATTTACTAACTCCACCTCCATAACTGGCAAACCAAATGTTTCCATTACTATCTTGATTAATATCCCAACAGCTGTTATGACCCAAACCATCAATTTCATTAAGAGTAGAAAATGAACCATTCTCCATTCTGGAAACACCATTTTCAGTTCCAATCCATAAAATATTTTTTGAATCCAAAAACAATGAGCGAACTGCATTATTAGGTAAGCCATCTGCGGTAGAATAATTCTTGGAGGGATAATACTGCCCTAAAAGTAAATATGGGAAAAAAAATAGACCGAAAAAAAGGATCAACTTATTTAGAAATCGCATCAATTAATTCTTTTTTGGTAAATGATTTATCTGAAACAGGAATTTTATCACCAGTAATCATTTCTAAGATAAATTCATCAGATCTGAAGCTAATTACAAATTTGACATTAATTAGAAAGCTTCTATGAACTCTCAAAAAATTAGCGGAATGAAGCAATTCACAAGTCTCCTTAAATGATTTAGAAGTAAAGTAATTTTTATCCAAAGTATGAACTGTAGTATAAGCTCCATCCGATTTACAAAAGATAATTGTATTGGCTTGCACAACTTCAAAACCAGTTTTTGAGGGGAAAACAATTCTTTCTTTCCCTGTATTCTGATTGGCAATGTTCTCCGCTAATAACTTATAACGATCAAAATTAATTTTAACCAATTTGGCTTGCTCAACTCGAGCAATTGCTAATTTAAAATCGGCAATGTTAATGGGTTTAAGAAGATAATCTAAAGCACTATTTTTAATAGCATCTATGGCATATTCTTTATAAGCTGTTGTAAAAATAGTTTCAAATGTTATCGTTTCAAAATATTTAAAAAGTTCAAAACCATTTTCATCTTGCATTTGAATATCTAAAAAAACAATATCGGGATTGTATTTTTTTATCGAAACAACTGCTTGCTGAACGGAGTTACATTCGTCAATAATTTCTATTTTTTCGCTAAAATAAAGATTACATAATTTTCTTAGAAAACTACGTCCATGGGCTTCATCGTCAACTATAATTACTTTTAATTTCATTTAATTATAAATATTTTAGCTAAAAATACTACATTTAAAAGTTGAAACCTACCAACAGTAAATCTTAAATGACCTTTACAAACAAAAAAATTTTATTCAACCAAAGAAATAGGATATAATAGACTCAGAAATAAGTTTAAATTATAAAAAAGCGAAGTCAAAATCGGAAATTTGAAATTAATTTTAATTTTCTTACAGGAAATAGCTAATATATCATGCTATTTATAAATAAAAAAACTTCATCAGTTTTAAACTAATGAAGCCTTTTGTACTCAGAGCGGGACTTGAACCCGCACGAACATTGCTGTTCACTGGATTTTAAGTCCAGCGTGTCTACCAATTTCACCATCCGAGCATTTTGTGGTACCTCCAGGGATCGAACCAGGGACACATGGATTTTCAGTCCATTGCTCTACCATCTGAGCTAAGGTACCGATAAACATCTTCTTATATTAAAAAAGAATGAATAAAAAACCCCGTTCATCAGAACGGGGTTTTCAAAGAAAGGCGACGACATACTCTCCCACATAACTGCAGTACCATCTGCGCAGGCGGGCTTAACTACTCTGTTCGGGAAGGGAAGAGGTGAGCCCCGCCGCAATAACCACCTTAAGAGGTTATAATTGCTTTGGGCAATCATTGTAATGTTGTTTATACTGCTATAAACATCAATTACATAATATCTTAACATACTGAGATAAAGAATTTATCCTGAATTTATTTCAGGAACTAATAAAAAAGATACTGAAACAAGTTCAGCATTAAGAAAGTTTCTTCCTGCCGATTGCTCGGCAGGAAAAGCGTACATAAGCTTACGGGTTATTAGTACTACTCGACTATGACATTACTGCCTTTACATCTATAGCCTATCAACGTGGTCATC